>JBAYTT010000068.1:0-17281 GCA_041675485.1 Pelobacteraceae bacterium
AGTATCGAGGAAGAAACGACAGAATTTAGCCAACCCTTCGCTGCTGAGATTGCCGCGACCGTCATAGTCGTTACGCCGGGGTGCGTCCCCCCAACTCAAGGCGGCCATGTACTGATCGCGACTCCGGGCCAGACCTCGACTGATGTTCCATAAACCATACCCTTGCAGCGGCAAGCGATGAAAGCAGGCGTCGGTGTAGAGGCGGGTGACACGGCCATTGCCGTCGAGGAATGGATGAATCCACATCAGGCGATGATGCGATGCCGCCGCAACGAGAAGCGGCGCTATGCCGTGATGTTTGGCCGGTGAATACGCTTCCGCAAACCGCTGCAAAAACAGCGGCACCCGTTCGGACACCGGACCGACATGGCGGCCGACCATCACTTCGCGCTTGCGAATCTCGCCCGGCATGACCTCCAGCACCTCGCCGCTCTTTTCGTCTTTAACCCGCCGCAACTCGACCGGAAGCTGTTCGTAAAAGATCTGGTGAAGCCAGACGATAAAATCGACGGAGGTGATGTCAAGTCCGGGATCAGCCTGAAGGCGGGATTCCACTGCGCGCTGGCAGTTAATGTGGGCCAGGCTTTCTCTTTGAAGATCGCGCCGGGCCGGGTCGCTGGAATAGTCCGAGCGCATGGCGCGCTCGATATCAATGGGGTGGGTGCTGTGCCCTTCGATGAGGTTGGAATAGTAACTGTTGATAAGGCGCAGCAGCTCGACAAGCGCCTGCCGGGTAACCGGATGAAGCTGGCCGCCAAGCCCGGCTGACCTGCTGACGACCTCTCGCGCCAAGTCATCAAGCTCCGGCACTCCCGCCGGCAGTAATGGTTCCATATGTGCTGGTTTGTTGTACATGTTTGCCGATTCATGTGCCGGTTAATTATATTTATAACAGTGCTATATACATAGCATATATTAATATATTATGACATTCAATATTATAATTCTGCCGATATTTTTGCCGATAACTGCACACTACTTGTCGTTTTGTCAGTAAAGTCGATTTGGGCAACTTGCTACGCGCCCTCTTCCAAGCCCATCAACCACCCAATCACATCAACAACATGAATTTCCAACCCATCCTGATGAATAACCTCGCCCAGGCCCTGCGACAGGATCATCATACGGGCATCCCGAGCAAAGGGAATTTCAGCAGCCGCCTTGCAAAGCGCCCTGATCTCCCGGCTGCGCGTTTTGGGATCAGTCATCTCCTGGCAGACCTGCACCAGCATCTCAATCCGCCCATCTTTTAAGACAATACAATCCACCTCACGTGCGTTCCCGACTTTGCCGTAATATAGTTCACCACCACGTCGAAACAGCTCATTAATTACCACCGTCTCTAACATCTTGCCGCTGTCTCGCTGAGCAAAGCCGCGAGCCACGGCTGCAAGCCCGGTATCCACGGCATGAATCTTTTTGGGGTTGGCGGCCTGCCGTTTCAGTGACCAGTCGAAAAGCGGCAGCCGATTAATCAGAAATGCCGCCTCAAGATATTCCACATAGCTGTTCAGCAGATGGTACGAACTGCCGAAGCTCCCCTTGAGCGAGTTCAGCGACAGAATGGTCGCGCTGTTCGCCAGCAGATAGCGGGAAAGGTTCAGCAGCGATTCAACGCTGTCCAGCCTATGACGCGCCGCCACATCACGAAGGAGGATTGAATCAAAGTAGGCTCGCAACTCCAGCCGTTTTACCTCGGGATCATCAATTTTGACGACCCTCGGAAAGGCACCCCAAGCCAGATAATCATCAAAGGCAGTGGCAATCTCTATCCGATACCGGATGTGGTCAAGCTGAGTGGTTACGGACATGCCGCGAAAGGAAAGAAATTCGGCAAAGGAGAGCGGATGTACCAGTAGCGGCAAATAGCGGCCACTAAGAGCCGTGCCGATTTCTCGACCCAGCAGATGGGCATTGGAGCCGGTGACATAGAGACGCGACCGCTGCAATTCATATTCGGTGAGGAGCCATTTGTCAAATCCGGGGATGTTCTGCACCTCGTCCAGGAAAACATGAGGAAGGCCGACCGGTCTAAAATGCCGCTGGTGCAGTTCACGGATACGGGTAAGGAGCGTCGTCGTCAGGCTGCCCATAAAGCGGGGATCCTCCAGGTTAACAAAGAGGATGTCGCTCTGGGGCACACCATCAGCCAGCAAACGCCGCACCGCGTTGCGCAGAATGGTTGATTTGCCGCAGCGTCGTACCCCCTGCAACACTATTATTTCACCCGTTGCAATCAGGGAGCGGAGCCGTTCCTCGTAGATCGGACGGGGAACCGTTGTTGCTTCCGCGCGGTCCCAATCGTTCCAGTCTGCCAGAGCCTGAAGTATTTCGTTATCGGATATAGTTATATCGGTTCTCATAGTGACTTATAATTGCATGATTTCGGTTTATATATCAACTGATAATTTGATTTTCAAATTCTCACCAGATATAATCCTTCGCAATCTCCCGTTTATCCTTGCCTGACAGGATATGCAGGATCCGCATCTGCTTGACTTTGTGGGGGGAGAGGCTGCCGAGCGGGATATAGACGATCTTCCGGTCACGGCGGGCGGCCAGTTGTTTGAAGATGCTGCGGGGCGGTTTGGCAGCAGCGTAGACCACGTGCTTCTCAATGGAGTAATCGAGCGCCGCCAGCAGCAGCACTTCAGCCCGTGTCACGGCATGCTGGTAATCCGGGTCATGCCAGACATCCATCATCCGCCGGGGCGGATACGAGAGCATGAAGCCGCCGTATTCGCAGCGGCAGATCCCCGGCCCGACGATGTTTTCCGCCGGATCGGTGGCGTAGAAGGCCATGTCCGATTCCTGTTCGTGCTCCCCGAGCCAGGTCATGCGGTAGGGATAGCGCTCGCCCCTCCGGTCCTCATCGAAAATCACCACCAGGCACCCCACCCCGCCTGACACCCGCTGCTGCTCGCGGACATAGATCGCCCCTTCGTGGATATTGCGCAGCGTCTCGCGCATGTCGATGCCGTCCAGCAGGGATGAGCTGAATTTCTCCGTCCGGCTCATCTCCTCGGAAAGCTGCATGCACCCCTTCCGCTTCAGAAAGCGGCCATACTCCTCAATGGCGATATCCTCGGGCGGATAGGAGCAGATCGACGGATCGTCAAAACCTTCCAGCCACTCGCCGGGGCGCACTTCCCGCTTGCGCTTGAGCAGCCCCAGCTGCGACAGCCCCTTGTTCCGTTTCTGACGCGGACGGAAGCGGATGCGGCGGCTGCCCCCCCAGATTTCCTCGGGCGAAATGCTGATCGTCGCCAGGTCGCTGCTCGCCGTCTGCCATGGATAGCAGGTGGCGAGGCGGCAGAAGGCGTGGGCAAAGTTGTCGTCAATACAACCGCGCGCCGCCGCCAAAAGCTGGAACAGGTCGGGGAGCAGCATCCCGGTCTGCATGGCATAGTTGCGGGCGAAGCGGAAAAAAGCCCGCTTCTGCCAGATATGCAGCGCTTCGCCGGTTTCTTGACGATAGTGGCGGGCCGCTTCGCTGAAGAGTCGGTAGATCAGGCGCTGCCGGTCGAGAAAGGTCCCCGCAGCCCCGAGATGCCGCGCCGTGCGGCGGATTGCATTATCCAGCAGTTTCTCTTCGGATAGCTGTTCCTTGCCGCCGGTGATCAGTTCCAGGGCGTGGAAGCGCTTACGCAGCCCGGCGCCATTTTCAACCGGTTCGTCGGGAAGCGCCCCCCGCCGCAGCTCGTAGACCGCCGACAGGAAGGGAAACTCGGCCAGAATCTCACGGCAGGAGTCGGGATGGAGATTGAAGACATTGACACCATCACGCCTGACCCGCTCCAGCGGCGCGGCCTGTGGCGAGGCAGAGAGCTGCCTGATCCGCTCCAGATGGGCCATGCCGCAGACGAACAGAATCCGCCCGTGGGTACGCGCCATCTGCTGCAGCCGGTAGGCCATCCCCTGCTCGCGCCGCTGATCATCCCGGTCGGGAACGTCCCGTCCGTGGGCGGAGCGGTATGCGTCATAATACGCCTCAAGACCGATGCGGCTGATGCTGTAGGAGTCGGGAAGCTGCTCATGGTGGCGGGGATAGGCGTCGGTATCGACATCGACAAAATGGAGCGGCACCCCCAGTTCCAGTGCTTGCCGCGCCGCCTCCACCAGCGGGTCGGCGGGCTCCACCAGCAGGTAAACCGTCTCCGTACCGGCCCGGTAGCTGAGGACGGATATCTGCGGCAGGCGGCGGAGCGCCCGGAGAAAGGGAGCTTCCAGTGTGGCGGGAAGTTCGATGGCGACGGCATCGGGGCGGACGCGGGTAACCGCCAGCCGCACCAGTTGGGCAAACTCCATGCGGTAATGAAGCACCGGCAGGGCATGCACGGGACCGAATTGTTCAAGGTAGAGACGACGCGGCATAATCAGTCCAGATACGGCAGCGCTTCATTCCCCAGGATGCGCGTCACCGCCAGCCGCAGCAGTTCCTGAGGTAGAGCATTCCCCGCTGCGGACATCTTGAGGGCATAACGGGCGATATTGATGCCATCCCGGACCGAGTAGAGTTCATCCGCCGCATGGGCGCGCTGGAGAAACCCGACCACGTACTTCAGGATATCGCCGTCGGCAAAGGGGAGGTTTTCCTTCAGGATCACCAGTTCTTCGTCTGCTTCGGGGAAATCGATGTAAATCTGCGGCTGCAGGCGGGAATGGATGTATTCCGGAATTTCGAAGGTGGACGAATCCTCGTTCATGGTGACCACGATGCGGAACTCCCGAGCGGCCGGGATACGCAGGCCGGTGATGATCGACTCCACGTAGCGCCGGTCATCCAGCAGCGGCGCGAGGGAGGCCCATGCTTTCTCGCTCATCCGGTTCCCTTCGTCAAGGATCAGCACGCCGCCGGAGAGCATGGCCGAAACCAGCGACGACGCGGCATACTGGATTTTGCCGTCCGGTCCGATCACCGGAGTGACAATCAGGTCTTCGGGACGGGTGTCCATGGTCGCCTGAAACAGGTACACCGGGCGCTGCAGCTGTTTGGCGGCAGCGTATGCAAGCGTGGTTTTCCCCACCCCCGGCTTACCGATCAGGCGAGGATTAAAGGGAATGTCCCGATCATCTATGACCATCCAGGCAGCCAGCAACTGCGTCAGCAGCTCTTCCTGGCCAACCCAGTGAATATTGAGTTCCACCGGCTTTGCCAGGGAGAGAGAAATTCCGTCGAGGGTTATATGATTCATTATCTGCTCCATAGTGCAATAAAATGTGGTGGGCACCTGTTATAGCATATGATCGGCAGTGAGTCGGAGACAAAAAAAATGACCTGATCGAATGATCCGGTCATTTTCGAGGGCGCACCTGTTATTACGAATACGTCAGGATACTCATTGCTGCCGGAACCACCCGGTATAATCTTTACGCAGCCACAGCCCCCTCTGTCTCGCCGGCAGGAGCGGCTCCGGCCAGGCGCGGACCGGCAATTCGATACCTGTTTTTCCCCTCTCTTTTGGCCTGGTACATCGCCTCGTCTGCCAGCTGCAGCAGATCTTCCGCACTTTCGGCCATCAGCGGATACAAACTGACACCTATGCTGGTTTTCACATTCATGGAGATCCCCGAAACATCAAAACTTCTTTCGAAAGCCCTGAGAATCTTGTTCGCAATAATTGATATGTTGTTTACCCCTTTGACGTTAATGAACACTATCACAAATTCATCCCCACCAAACCGCGCCACCGTATCGCGCTCACGAACGCAGTGCAGCAGGCGGATCGCCACCTGCTTGAGCAGCACATCTCCCGCATCATGGCCATGAAGATCATTTACCGCCTTGAAACCGTCCAGATCCAGGAACATTACCGCGACAATTTCATTTTCGCGACGCCCTTCAACCAATGCCTGCTGAAGACGGTCCTCCAGCAGCAACCGGTTAGGCAACCCTGTGAGTGGATCATGGTTTGCCTGATGGCGGATCTGATCGCGCGAAACGGTCATTTCCTTTAAATTCACCGCCATCTGGTTAAACGTTTGAGAAAGAAGGCCGATTTCGTCATTGGAGGAAATTGGCACCTGATATTCCAGATTGCCGCGTCCCAACTCTTCCGCTCCTTTTTGCAGCGCACGGATCGGCCGTGACATGGAATGGGCCAGCCAGAGTGAAAAAATCATCCCAAAGGCAAAGGCAATTGCGCCTGCCGCCAGCAAGTCATTGCGCAGTTCAATCATTGGTGAATAGGCTTCCGAGGAGTCTGTCTTGACGACTACGCCCCAGGCGACCGCGGGGATATATCGCCAGGCAGCAACGACCTCCACACCGCGATAGTCGATGCTGATGCCCGAACCTGACTGGCCGGATGCGGCCAACTGAACCGGCACGCCACGCGTATCTCCGATTTTGATAACCGGGCCTGGCGTTGAATCCGAGGCATGACGCAAGGGGTTCAAAAAGTGAACCGAGTCACCGGTGCGTTTTCCAATCAGGGTCTCACCGCTTCCCCCCAATCCGGTTGTCGTCTGGATACGCTCGAAAAACCTGTTCAGATTGAGTTCAAAGACGATAATACCGGCAAATTTTCCCTTGAGGTCATTCAACGGGGCACTGGCAAACATGTAGTCCAGGGAAGTACCATTTTCCTGTTTGTGAAACACTTCGGTGAAATAGATCCCTTTTTGTCCTTCCCGGAGCAGAGCAGACACGGAATGGGTTTCTCTTTCAATATGCTCCATATCGTCCATGTCGTCGGAATAGAGCACCTTACCGTCGGGATTCAGAATATCAATATCGTTGATATGATGATCAGATGCGTACTTCACGGTTTGGATTTCGATCATCCTTCGTGCCGCAATGTAACGCGGGTTGCCCCTCTCCTCGTTCAGGGCGGCCAGAATGGGAGTATTGACCCGCAAGGCGACAAAATCCTGGGCCGTGATGAGGTCTATCCTGACCTGGTCGATATAACGCGTTATTTCGTTGGATTTCAACGTGGCCAGCTCTTCCAGATGCTTGATGGTTGCTTCCTGTATCCCGGTGGTCGCATGACGGTAAAGGTGCAAGGCGACGAAACCCATCGGGATGATGCTGAATATCATGAGGGCCAGGATCAACTTGGTTCTGATCGTCATAGCCAATAACTTCATAGGACCCCCTGACCCTGCGGTACTGAGTTACGAACACTATAAACAGGCAACAAGTTCAATCATCATGCCAATGCGGGCTCAAGGATTGCCTGAAAACCAGTGCCGCCGTTATTACAGCACGTTAGGCAGCAGGAGTATTTTATGAGTAACGAAGTGGATCCAAATCTGAGGTGTATTCTGAGATGGAAGTATCAAAATGAAACCGTTGCGGAGTTAGAGGAATGGAAATGGGTGGCGGGCAGACACTATTCTTTACTCGGGAGCAAAAATTGTTGCAGTTGCCGGAAAGGGGTGGTCGGGAACCTGCAACTCCTCGCTTCCGCCTCATGCTGCAAACGGGACGAGCGGAGAGATTACAGAATGAACTGCTGAAATTCCTCTGTGCAGACAAGCTTTTCAAGCGTGTCCAGCTGATTCGTGGCAAACAACCCCTTCATCTGATTGCGCATGAGCTGGACCGCAATGTGAGGTGGCATGGATTTATTGCCATGATTGTCGGTAGTCAAGGTACAATAGACATCGGCAGTCCCGGCTATCTGGGCACTACGCGGGATATCCCTGCTCTCAAGTCCGAGGGGATAGCCACTTCCGTCGCAACGTTCGTGATGGAGCCGTACAATCGTCAATGCAACCGGTGAGAGCACTTCCTTGTTTTTCAGGTATTCATATCCCTCCTGGGGATGACGTCTGAGCACCTCAATCTCCGCTTCGCTCAGCTTCCCGCTTTTGTTCAGGATCTTCTGCGGGACAAATATCTTGCCAAAGTCGTGAAGAATCGCACCGGTTCCAACATCCAACATCTCATCACGGGACAACGAATAGGATTCCGAATGCAT
Organism: Pelobacteraceae bacterium; assembly: GCA_041675485.1. Taxonomy (GTDB): domain Bacteria; phylum Desulfobacterota; class Desulfuromonadia; order Geobacterales; family Pseudopelobacteraceae; genus JACRCG01. The sequence continues at coordinate 7,929 of JBAYTT010000068.1, forward strand.
CAGCAACGTCAGAGAGGCGACCTGCAAAGAGTGCACAAACGTGTAATAGTTGTGAGACATTACTGATTCCAGAGAGGTGACCGCGTTCGGATTGCTTGAGAGATACAGCATCAGGTTTTCAATAAGGCGCTTGGTGCGATCAAGGTCGGTGGACTTTTCGGGATTGGTGAAAATGTCGTTCACAAAGTTTATGGAAGTCTGATAAATCATCTTCCCCTTCGCCTTGGCGGTGAGGATATCGCTCTTTAGCAGCCGCTCGGCGCTTTCTTCCATGTGGCTCGTGATGACATCCATGTCGTTCTTGGAAACATACACGAACTCAACCCCATGCTTTGAAAGACGCTCATGGTCTCGTTCGCTGAAATCTCGCCCGCTGCTCTTGTAGAGGACATAGTTGCCGCCTGTTTTTATATAGAGCGCGACATCGGGAAAGATAACGGGTTCGATACTCTCGAGGGAGATTGGCACGAATATCTCTTTAATTTCCATTGCGCTAACTCCGGACGCGATCGTTGATTTCTTATCCATTATTCCTTCAGTTGCTGCCATATCATGCTCTGCAAACCTGACATGCCGCAGTGCAGCAAAGAGCCAGACATGTGACGTTCCCGATTATATCACTGTTCATGTTTTCTTCCAGCAGGTGTTTATTTATTGTTCCGTGGTATAAACCGGCTCACGGAACGGATGTTGCAACACAGAATACACTCTTTTTCTTTTTCTGGCTCTTTTTGTGTTCATGAATTATCGATGCATTGAAATAATTACTTGTTTCCGCAAACAGCGACCCGGATGACCGGTTGCACATGTTCAGCATTCTGTTACCATCTCTTATCGCAATCCATGACAGGAGGAATCTCATCATGTCCACTCGCAGAATAGCAAAAATATTCAAAAGTCGTCCCACTATCGAAGGAGCCGGTGTCCATCTTAAACGGGCTTTCGGCTATTCTCAGGTGCCGCAGTTCGACCCGTTTCTGATGCTTGACGACTTCCACACATCCAACCCGGACGAATATCTGGCCGGTTTCCCCTGGCATCCCCATCGGGGTATCGAAACCATTACCTATGTGCTGGAGGGTGTGGTGGAGCATGGCGACAGCATGGGCAACAAGGGAAGCATCGGTGCAGGCGATGTTCAGTGGATGACAGCGGGGAGCGGCATTATCCACCAGGAGATGCCACAGCTGAGCCCCACCGGCACGATGTGGGGATTCCAGTTCTGGGCCAATCTGCCTGCGTCCCAAAAGATGATGGCGCCCCGCTACCGTGATGTAACTGCCAGCGACATCCCTGAAGTAAAGCTGGATAACGGCGTAACTGCCAAAGTCATTGCCGGTACGATCGGCGGAGTGAAGGGACCGGTGGGAGATATCGTGATCGAGCCGGAAATGTTCGACATCAGCGTCCCGCCCGCAACCGTGTTTTCCCATCAGCTGCCATCAGGACATACCGCCTTCGCCTATATCCTGTCAGGCGAGGGGTATTTTGACGATCAGCGGGATGCCTATGCCTATGAGATGGTTGGTCACGGCTGGTCGGACACTGAGCGTCGCTGCCTCTGTGCGCCTGAAACCGTGGTGCTGTTCGAGCATAGCGGAGCTGCGGTTATGGTAACGACAACCGACAAGCCGGTGCGCTTCCTGTTTGTTTCCGGCAAGCCGCTGGGGGAACCGGTGGCCTGGTACGGCCCGATTGTGATGAATACTCAGGAAGAACTGCGGGTTGCATTTGAGGAGTACCAGAACGGAACGTTTGTAAAGTAGGTCAAGGCCGGAAACGGTTTATTTTGCCCTGGCTGTATCAGCTGTAGAAGTAGGCGCCCATGGCACCCCACCCCAGTGCAGCAACGGTAACCAGGATACAGAGCAATGCCAAAGCCCGGTCGAAGAGGCTTTCGCGTCTTCGTTCGTTGTACCCTAACAGTGCGCCCACAATGACCCCACCGATAATACCGCCGCCATGCCCCCAGTTATTGATCCCCGGGAATATCAGGCCAAACATGAAAAGGCTGATCACCCAACCGCTCACCTCGCGATACACCGAGCTTCCATAGGCACCGCCCCTGCTTTTCCCATAGTAGAGCAGGGAGCCGATCAGGCTGCAAACGGCAGCCGAGGCGCCGATAGTGAACGGCACTCCGGCCAGATAAGAAACAACATACCCCAAAACGCCGCCAACTGTATAAATAGTAAACATGCGGCTTGTGCCGTACTCGTTGGACACCCATGGTGCTATCTGTTTCAGGGCCATCATGTTGAAAATTATATGAAGAATACCGCCGTGCAGATAATTGGCACTGATCAATGTCCAATACCGGCCAAAATGGTCGATCGGGTAGGTACCGGTCGCACCTAACAACATAAGTGATGCCTGTCCGGGAGAGAGAAAACCACCGGAGCCGCTTGTCACGAGCGAGAGCGCAAAATAAAGCACGTTGGCCGTGATGAGGGCTTTTACCAACCAATCTCCGTCCATTGCTCCACGTGTCCAGTTCATAAACTGCCACCACGACGCAGAGCGGGAGGCACCGCACCATGAACAGATAGTCTCCTCGCTCCCTATCAGACGCCTGCAACGCGGACAGAGAATAGCCCGTTGTGCCATCAGAATACCTCGCAACTGCCTTATCTACTGATTTACCTGCTAAAGCGGTTTACCATACTCCAGCACTCCCTGAGTGTCAAAGGCTCACAATAAAAGTGGGTTGCACAACTTGCATCATGCAACCCACTTCCTACGTTACCACACAAATCCCCAACTGACCAGATCAGGCACCCGTACTAATTTCTTCCAGATTGCTGATCGTTTCATCCAACTCCCTGTTGAGTTTTCTCAACTCGTCATTAGTATACACGTTGGTTCCTCGCCCAATTTCCTTCTTAATCCTCTCGATTCTCTGCTGGAGAGTATCCACCTGATCCTTGCAGTTCATAGCAACCAGCAGACATTCATCCTTGCCCCTCTGCTGCTCGATCAATCTATCCATTGCAGCTTCATCAGCAAGTACCGGCACTGCAAACATCATGAGCGCAGACGCCAATAGTGTAATTCTTCCGACTATGCATTTCATGGCAAACCTCCTAGGATATATTTGCTTAACTCTTTACTACTGAGGCTACAATAGCCGATTTTAAAAATAATTGCAATTGATTTTCATTATCATTATATGGCCGATTCGACAAAGCAAACATTCGTACTCACTCTCCCCACCACTATTGCGCGAAAATGTATTTGTAATAATCATGCATGTGGGTTACCATTGGCAAAGGATAATATAGTTTCGTTTATCGAAAGTTGAAAGGGGAGGTGCGTTGTGACACCGGACATGGTTTCAGGCATAACTCAATCACTCCCGCAAGCCCCGAATACGAAGTTAGGTCATTCATCCAAAGAGGATAAGGCGACTCCCCCTCCCAATGCTGCAGCTGCCTCAACAAAGGACACCACGTCGATACCTGACGACAAAGTCACTCTGTCAAAGCAGTTGCAACAGCCAAAACCAGAGACAAAAAAGGAAGAAGCAAAAAAGGAAGAAGCGAATACAAACAACGAGAAGTCCAACAGGGCTATAGCCAAGGCCCAGTTTGTCTATGATCTGAAAGGCGATTTGAGTATCCGGTACATGGATACCGCCGACAGGGTTATTTATCAGGTACCTTCGGAGCTTATGATTTTTTTGAGGGAAGCTGCTGCGAAGTCTGAGGCATCGGTGGATATGAAAATTTAAGTTCCAGGTTTTATATATGTAAGAGCGCAGGACAAAAAAAGGAAGCCGGTAAAAGGGCTTCCTTTTTTGTGTAGTTTGTCATTTGCGGGCTATTGCCTGCCTACTGATATGAGCTCACCGCAGAGTATGCTTGTTCAGCCTTTATTTGCGTCTCATTTTTTCTGCTATCAGACTTGTCCCTTGCCGACTCCTGCTGCTCATCCGCCTTATTTGAAGCTTCCTTGGCGGCAACATTCTTATCATCAGCCATCTTCAAGGCTTGAGCAGAAATAGTAATCGTATCTGTCTGCACAAGTTTTGCGACCTTCTCTGCGTCTTGTGAAACTTGAGGCGCGGAGCTCTGGAGATCTGTTTTAACCTGGGGGTTAACCTGTATAGGACTCGCCAACACACTGTTCGGTGATAAAGCCGCCATAGCCATTGGGTCCCACCTCCTCAAAATCTATTCACCATCCAAACCTATGAGTTCCATTCTCTGCTTATACAATACGTTATGCAAGATAATTATTATTTCAAGCGCCCGCGCCACTATTTGCGACAAGTACGCTGCTCTGAAAATTTCACTCCATTTTGTTGGCATGCAAGGTGCAAATATCAGTTTTATTCCTGGGTATATTTGGCCCAAAGCACTTTCAGATAATCGCCCGCAAATCAGAATAGAGAGCCGACGTTCATGCCGATACATAACGAGAATGACGCCATATCCATCCTGTATGTGGAGGATGAGCAGGATGCCAGGGACACTCTGCTCTCAATCCTTGAGACAAGATTTCCGGAAGAGCGTTTCCATACGGCAGGCAACGGCTTGCAAGGTGTACAGCTGTTCCGCTCGCTTCGGCCCGCCATTGTTATTACCGACATAAGCATGCCGGAACTGGATGGGCTCAGCATGGCGGCCGAGATAAAATCAATCTGCCCGGAAACCATAATCATCGCGGTGACGGCTTCGTCCGAAACCAGGGATCTTCTCCAGGCTATCGACATAGGTGTAAACCATTACGTACTGAAACCACTTGATATTGGTCGAATTTCCACGGTGCTGGGCCAGGCGATTGTAACAGTCAGGAAAGATCAGCAACTTCATGCGCGGTATGAACAAATCAACGAGCTTAATGCCGCGCTTACAGCACGAACCCGGGAGTTGGAAGCGGCAAACCATGATCTGGAGGCGTTCAACCACACCGTAGCCCATGACCTGCGGACCCCCTTGATGAGCATCGGCGGATTTTCAAAATACATTCTCGATTCGCTTGCTGAAGGCCTCGATGACAAACACAAAGAGTGCCTGCACGTGATCTACAAAGAAACCATACGCATGGGCAACATTATCGAGGCCATGCTCGAATTTTCCAGTTACTCTCGAAAAGAAATTGAAAAAGAGGTGGCAGACCTCAGCAGCATCGCTAACGAGGTCAGATACAGCCTGCTCCTGCGGGAGCCCCACCGCAAGGCGTCTTTTAGTATTGCGGAGGGAGTAACAGGTTTGTGCGACCCGGTTCTACTGGGGATTGTTATCGAAAATATGCTCACAAATGCCTGGAAATATTCGTCAAAGAAGGAAAATGCCTGCATCGAATTCGGTACTACGAACAAGGATAATAAGCTCGTCTACTTTGTCAGGGATAATGGCGTCGGATTTGACAAACATGAGGCGGAACACCTTTTTGCCCCCTTTCAGCGTTTCCAGCACGATAACGACACTGAAGGCTTCGGAATCGGCCTGGCGACCGCAAGCCGGGTCATCCAGCGACACGGCGGTAAAATATGGGCTGAGGGGAAAAGAAATGAAGGAGCAACGTTCTACTTTACGCTCTGAAATTACCGGGGGCGCTTTCCGAGTCACGCCGACGAGGACCGGACAATGCGCCTGCAATTCATCTCAGGCAAATCTGCAACGTACGTGTCACCTGCAACAAAAGTTTCTACCAACCTCGTGACAAGCAGTATGCGACTTTCGACATAAGAGTGGTACTCCAACATTCCATACAGGAGGAGTAAATGATGATAACTCTAAGGGTGAACGGCACAAAATTGCAGGCTGACGTTGGAATGGATACCCCGCTTCTGTGGGTGTTGCGGGACCACCTTCGATTAACCGGCACAAAGTTCGGCTGCGGTGCGGGATTGTGCGGCGCCTGCACGGTGCTGATTGATGGCAAGCCACATCGCTCCTGCATAACACCGGTGAAAGATGTGCAAGGCAAGTCCATCACCACCATCGAAGGAATTCCGGAGAATCATCCGCTCATACAGGCCTGGCTTGCCGAGGAAGTCTCACAGTGCGGCTACTGTCAGCCAGGGCAGATTATCTCCGCCGTAGCATTGCTGGCACAGACACCGAAACCGAACGATACAGACATTGACCGGGCCATGACCGGCAACCTTTGCCGCTGCGGGACCTACGGCCGAATCCGCAGGGCGATCCATGTTGCCAGCGCCAATAAAACCTCCAAAAGGGGGAAACAACCATGAGCAGAGGATCCGAAATGACTCGCCGACAATTCATCAAGACCGGTGCAATGATCGGGGGCGGCCTTGTGCTGGCCTGCCATCTTCCCTTTGGACGCCGCGATTCAGAGGCAGCCTCTGAAGAGGTGTTTGCGCCCAACGCTTTCCTGCGCATAGGCAGGGACAACAGTGTAACCGTAATCGTCAACAAATCGGAAATGGGCCAGGGAGTGTATACCTCGCTTCCCATGCTGGTAGCGGAAGAGCTCTGCTGCGACTGGAAAAAAGTCAAATTCAGGCCTTCTCCGGTAGCACCGGAATACAACCATGCCCAGTTCGGGCCGATCATGGTCACCGGAGGCAGCTCCAGTGTGCGTTCCGAATGGGAGCGTCTGTCCTTGGCAGGCGCTGCTGCGCGCGAAATGCTGGTAACAGCGGCTGCACAGGCATGGCAGGTAGATCCGTCCCTGTGCCGGGCTGAAAACGGCATCGTCATCAGTCCTTCAGGTGCGCGCCTTTCCTTCGGTGCCCTGGCGGACAAAGCCGCCTTGTTGCCGGTTCCGAAGCAGCCGAAACTGAAGTCGGCCAAAAAGAACCTGCTCGGAACCCCTGCCAAGCGCCTGGACAGTCCGGCCAAGGTAAACGGCAGCGCCATCTTCGGCATTGATGTCCACGAGCCCGGCATGCTGACCGCCGTAATCGCGCGCCCGCCGGTTTTTGGCGGCAAAGTGGCCCATTTTAATGCGGACACGGCCAAAGCGCACCCCGGAGTCCGTGCCGTGGTTGCCGTGGAGGCCGGAATTGCCGTGGCAGCCGATGATTTCTGGCAGGCGCTGAAGGGGCGCGATCTGCTGGAGATTACCTGGGATGAGGGAAAGTGGGCCGGCATCTCCACCCCGCTCATGCACGAGCAATACGCGCACCTGGCCACTACAACCGGTCTGATCGCGCGCAAGGATGGCGATGCGCCGACTGTGCTGGCAAAGAGTCATGAGAGGGTCGAGGCCGTCTTCACCGTTCCGTACCTGGCCCATGCCACCATGGAACCACTCAACTGCTTCGTGGACCTGAAAAGCGACAGCTGCTTGATCCGCACCGGCAGCCAGTTCCAGACTGTTGACCGGGCAGCAGCGGCACGGATTACCGGCCTAAAACCGGAGCAGATCACCTTTGAAACCACCTTTCTGGGAGGCGGCTTCGGGCGAAGGGCCTGTACCGGTTCGGATTTTGTGAGTGAAGCGGTCCAGGTTGCCAAGGCTGTCGGGCAGCCGATTAAGGTAATCCGCACCCGCGAGGATGACATGCGGGCCGGCTACTATCGCCCCATGTGGTACGACCGGGTGGAAGCGTGCCTGGACAAGAAGGGGTATCCGCTGGCATGGCACCACCGCATCGTCGGGCAGTCAATCATCGCAGGCACACCGTTCGAATCGGCCATGGTCAAGGAAGGAATCGACAACACCTCCGTGGAAGGCGCCTCCGACACCCCCTATGACATTCCCAACCTGCAGATTGAGTTGCATAGTCCGGCCAACGGCGTACCGGTGCTCTGGTGGCGCTCGGTGGGTCACTCGCACACCGCGTTCGTCATGGAAAGCCTGCTGGATGACCTGGCTCACAAGGCGGGCAAGGATCCGTACCAGTACCGCCGCACGCTGTTGGCCAAACACCCGCGCAACCTGAAAGTACTGCAGACCGCCGCCGAAAAATCCGGATGGGGCAAGCCGTTGCCGAAAGGGCGCGGACGCGGCATCGCGGTACATGAGTCATTCGGCAGTTTCGTTGCCCAGGTTGCCGAAGTATCGCTGGACAAAAAAGGCGGCATCAAGGTGCATCGAGTGGTCTGCGCCGTGGATTGCGGGAGGATCGTCAATCCTGACACCATCAAGGCCCAGATGGAGTCAGGCATCATCTTCGGGCTTTCCGCCGCCCTGTACGGGGCAATCACCCTTCAGAACGGCCGGGTGGAACAGGGCAATTACGACAGCTACCCGCTGGTACGCATGGCGGCAGCACCGAAGATCGAAGTGCACATCGTAGCCAGCAATGAGGCACCGGGAGGAGTCGGAGAGCCGGGTGTTCCCCCCATCGCTCCGGCGGTGGCCAATGCCCTCTTTGCACTTTCGGGGACCAGAGTACGGACGCTCCCGATGACCCCGGAAGCGATCAAAACGGCAATGAAGAAATGAAACAGCACCATAGCATTAGCCCAAAACCTGTTTTTAGCCTCAAGATTACTTCACGATTACTCAAGATTTTAGTCTCTAATGCTTTAAATTCATGAGGTAATCACGAGGTAATCATGAGGCTGAAATCTGGTTCTGATGTATCCTGACTGAAACAAGGGATCTAATAATGACCGACTTGGAACTGTATGAGGAAATGGTGTGTCTGACCCGCACAGGCGTGCCGTTTGTACTGGCAACCGTGGTGGCCAGCAGCGGTTCGTCCCCGCGCAAGCCGGGCGCAAAAATGCTGGTTCGGAGTGACGGCAGCGCCATCGGCACGGTCGGAGGGGGCCGGGTGGAAAGCGAAACCATCGAAGCAGCGCTGCAGTCTCTTTCCTCCGGCGAGCCAATAACGCTGGAGTTTGTTCTGACCGAAGAGAACGGCTTCGCCTGCGGCGGACGCATGTCGGTGTTTGTTGAGCCACGGGAAAGCCGGCCACTGGTGGTCATGTTCGGCGCCGGCCATGTCGGCAGGGCGGTAACCCGCCTTGCCCACGACTGCGGTTTTCGTGTCGTGGTGGTTGACGAACGCCCGGAATGCGCTGTGGGCCAGCTGCTCCCCGGAGCCGATGAAATTCATTGCTGTCCGGTAATGGACTTTTTTGACCGGTTGACCCTGGAGCGGGAAAGCTCCGTCATTATCGCCACCACCGGGCATCTGCACGATTTTGCCGCAGTGCGGGGAAGTCTCGCTACGGAGTCCGGTTTCATCGGACTGCTGGGCAGCCGTCGCAAACGGGAAGCGCTGATGATGGCACTGACGGAAGAGGACTATGCTACCGGCCAGCGTGAGCGGGTCATTAGCCCGGTCGGACTCGATATCGGCGCGCAAACTCCTGAAGAGATTGCGGTCAGTATCGTCGCCCAGTTGATCAAACGGAAGAGGCAGCCATGAACCGGGGCGTTTCCGCAATAGTGCTGGCAGCCGGCAAGTCACGCCGGATGGG
>JBAYTT010000069.1:0-17190 GCA_041675485.1 Pelobacteraceae bacterium
ATTTGGCCCTCAACCCAAAATATACAATCTTAGTATGAATAAAAAAGCCAGGTGTGCTGCCCTCTGTTCAGTTCTGACGTATAAACTGCAGACGAATAACATAACTGTTCTGGACAAAATTGAATTCGACAAGATATCGACCAAAGATTTTAAAGGTTTTCTGAATACATTTGATCTCAGTAAGTCTTTGATTGTAACGGACGACTTCAATAATAATCTGTTCTTATCGGCTCGTAATGTACCGCATATAAAGATGCTGAAGCATGATGCATTGAATATTCACGATATGCTTAAATACAAGCATATTATCTTCACTCAGGACTCTGTGCTATCAACCGAAGGAGTATTGCAAAAATGAATATTTACTCCGTAATCAAAAAGCCTCATGTTACCGAAAAGACTTCTTTGGGCTCTGATTCATCTAATACTGTTGCGATAGTAGTTGATAAAGCAGCAAATAAGATCGAAATTAAACAGGCTGTTGAGAATCTGTTCAAAGTTAAGGTTTCTGCCGTGCGCACGGTTACCGTGGCTGGCAAGGTAAAACGTTCTGGTAAAACTTTTGGCAAACGTTCCAACTGGAAAAAAGCATACGTTACACTCCAGGAAGGGCAATCAATAGATTTCTTTGAAGTCTAACTAATACGTTTGGGGTTCACAATGGCAATCAAAAGCTATAATCCAACTTCAGCTGGACGCAGACATCAGACTTGTTCCGCGTTCGCTGAAATAACTAAAACTACTCCTGAAAAATCCTTGCTCGTATCTCTTAAAAAAAGTGGTGGCAGGAATTCAAACGGTCGTATAACTTCCCGTCACCAAGGTGGCGGTCACAAACAGAAATATCGTATAATCGATTTTCGTCGTGATAAACGTAGTATTCCAGCTACGGTTGCGAGTATCGAGTATGATCCGAATCGCAGCGCACGTATCGCACTGCTTAATTACGTCGATGGTGAAAAGCGCTATATTCTTGCACCACTTGATTTAAAGGTCGGTGATGTAGTGATCAGTGGTCCTGAGGCCGATATCAAGCCAGGAAATTCATTGCCATTGCGAGCGATTCCGCTTGGTACTGTTATCCACAATATAGAACTTAAGATCGGTAAAGGTGCCCAGTTGGCACGAAGTGCCGGTACCTTTGCTCAGCTTATGTCCAAAGAAGGCAAGTATTCCCAGGTCAAACTCCCTTCAGGTGAAGTCCGTTTGGTGCTTCAGGATTGCTACGCAACTATTGGGCAAGTTGGAAATACTGATCATGAAAATATAAACATTGGTAAAGCAGGTCGCTCACGCTGGCTTGGTAGACGTCCTAAAGTTCGTGGTGTAGCCATGAACCCTGTTGACCATCCTCATGGTGGTGGCGAAGGTCGTACATCGGGCGGACGCCATCCTGTAACTCCGTGGGGTATTCCAACCAAGGGATACAAAACACGCACAAACAAGACTTCTGACCGCTTCATAGTTAAAAAGCGTAGTAAATAATTCGTTGAGAGGCTGAGATATTATGGCACGTTCGATAAAAAAAGGTCCATTTATTGATGACCACCTGAACAAGAAAGTTCTGGCTGAAGGTCCTAATTCCAAGAAAATCATAAAGACCTGGTCTCGCCGTTCAACGATCAGCCCTGATTTTATTGGGTGTAGTTTTGCGGTTCATAACGGCAAAAAATTCATACCTGTTTTTGTCACTGAGAACATGGTTGGCCATAAAATGGGTGAATTCGCTCCAACAAGAACATTTCACGGTCATGCCGCTGATAAAAAGAGCAAAGTCAAGAAGTAGTAAGGGAGCTTATAAATGGAATCCAACGCTAAACTCTCATCTGTACGCCTTTCACCGCGCAAAACTCGTCTTGTAGTCGATCTTGTACGCGGGAAAGGTATTCAAGATGCACTGAATATCTTGCGCTTCATGCCTCAGCCTTCTGCCAAGCTCATATCAAAGCTTCTTAAGTCTGCTGTATCAAACGCTGAACAAAAAGGTGTTTCTGATGTAGATCGCCTTGTTGTAAAAACAATCTATGTTGATGGTGGTGCTGCACTTAAACGTTTTGTTCCTCGTGCAATGGGGCGTGCCAGCAAAATACGTAAGCCTACTAGTCATATTGCTGTAACCCTTTCAGACTCGAAATAGTTTTATTACGTGGAGGTGTAGGTTGGGACAAAAAATTAATCCGATTGGCTTCAGACTCGGTGTTACAAAAACTTGGGATTCTAAATGGTATGCTGAAGCAGATTATGCAAAGCTGTTGCATGAAGATCTTGCGATCCGGAAATTCTTAAAAAAGCGCTTATATAGCTCTGGAGTTTCCAAGATTGAAATTGAGCGTGCTGCTAATAAGTGTAAAATCAATATCTTTACTGCAAGGCCTGGTTTAATTATTGGAAAAAAGGGCTCTGAAGTTGAGACGATAAAAAAAGAACTTGCTCTAATATCGTCCAAAGAGATTTTTATTACTATTAATGAAGTTCGTAAGCCAGAGTTGGATGCCCAGTTAGTTGCTGAAAATGTTGCATTGCAATTGGAGCGGCGAATTGCATTTAGAAGAGCCATGAAGAAAAGTGTTACTTCAACGCTTAAATTCGGCGCAAAGGGAATTCGAATTACATGCTCAGGCCGTTTAGGTGGCGCTGAGATGTCTCGAACTGAATGGTATCGTGAAGGTAGGGTTCCGTTGCACACTTTGCGAGCTGATATAGATTACGGTTTTGCCGAAGCCAAGACTACATACGGCCTTATCGGAATCAAGGTGTTAATTTTCAAGGGTGAAATTCTGCCCGGTAAGTAATTTTTATATTGCACAATAGGAGCACGTATCGATGTTAATGCCGAAACGGGTAAAACATAGAAAACAGATGAAGGGTCGTATGTCCGGCAAGCCTTGTAGAGGTATTGAACTCTCCTTCGGTGAATTTGGTCTACAGGCAACTGAATGCGGCTGGCTTGATTCGCGTCAGATTGAAGCTGCTCGTATTGCAATGACTCGTTATATTAAGAGGGGCGGAAAAATATGGATTCGTATCTTCCCAGACAAGCCTCTTACCGCTAAACCAGCTGAGACTAGGATGGGTAAAGGAAAAGGCTCCCCTGATTCATGGGTATGCGTTATTAAGCCTGGCGTTGTGTTGTACGAAATGGAAGGCGTGACAGAAGAGATAGCTCGTGAAGCCCTCAGGTTGGCTGCCCATAAACTGCCCATCTCTACAAAGTTTATTAACAGGGGAGACGCGCATGAAGCCTAATGATCTTAGAAAAATATCTGTTGAAGAGTTGTATAAAAAGCAGACAGAGTCAACACAGGAACTCTTTAATCTTAAGTTTCAGCTTCATACCGGTAGACTTGAGAATACTTCCAAGCTGAAGAACCTTCGTAAGAATATCGCCAGAATTAATACCATTCTCACCGAGAGTAAGGCAGGGGGAGTATCAAAATGAGTGAACGCGGTCACAGAAAAACTCAGGTAGGTGTTGTTGTGAGCGACAAGATGGAAAAGACCGTTGTTGTGAAGGTCGATCGTCTCGTCAAGCACAGTGTCTACAGCAAATATATTAAACGTAGTGTGAAATATAAAGTTCACGATGAACTCAACAGCTCCAAGGTTGGTGATCGTGTACAGATTATCGAGTGCCGTCCTTTGAGTAAGGATAAACGCTGGAGCCTAAAACAGATAATTGAAAGTATCTCTTAGTATAGGGAGTAACATCTAATGATTCAAATGCAGACAGTACTGGATGTAGCCGATAACTCTGGTGCAAAAAAGTTATTTTGCATTAAAGTACTTGGTGGCTCTAAAAGAAAATACGCAGGTGTTGGTGATATCATTGTTGCTTCTGTTCGTGAAGCTCTGCCGAATTCAAAGGTTAAAAAAGGTGATGTAGTCAAGGCTGTTGTTGTCAGGACAGCAAAGGCTTTAGGGCGCCCAGACGGATCCTACATCCGTTTTGATGATAATTCAGGTGTTGTCATCAACAATGCTAAGGAACCGGTTGGTACTCGTATCTTCGGTCCGGTTGCCAGAGAATTGCGTGCTAAAAAGTTTATGAAAATTATTTCTCTTGCGCCGGAAGTACTATAAAAATATCGGAGAATGATGATGCAAGTCACGAAACCTCATGTAAACAAGGGTGATACCGTAATGGTCATTGCCGGTAAGGAAAAAAGTAAAACTGGCAAAGTCCTTCAGTTGCTGCCTAAAAAAAATGGCGTGATTGTTGAGGGACTCAATCTGGTTAAGCGACATGTTAAAGCTAAAGGAAATGAAGCTGGTGAAATTAAGGAGAAGGAAGCACGGATTCATATCTCCAATGTTATGCCATATTGTTCAAAATGCGCCAAACCGGTAAGAACCAGCAAAAAACTTTTGGAAAATGGCGAAAAACAACGTGTCTGTGTCAAGTGTGGCACAACACTTTAGTATTACTTTGGAGGAATCTATCTAATGTCTCGTTTAAAAGATATATATTCATCAGAAATTGTTCCCAAGCTTCGTAATGATTATAGTTACAAGTCTTCTATGGAAGTGCCGCAGATCAAGAAGATCGTTGTTAACATGGGATTGGGTGAAGCAATCCAAAATGTTAAAATACTTGATTCTGCAACTACTGAGCTTGGTTTGATAACTGGACAGAAATCTGTTATTACCAAGGCTAAGAAATCCATTGCAACTTTCAAACTTCGCGAAGGGATGCCAATTGGCTGCATGGTTACTCTTCGTCGTGATCGTATGTACGAATTTCTTGATCGCTTGATCAATGTTTCTCTTGCCAGGGTTCGTGACTTTAAGGGCGTATCCGGTAAAGCATTTGACGGCAAAGGCAATTATACACTTGGTATTAAGGATCAATTAATATTCCCTGAAATTAACTATGATAATGTTGATAAAATTAAAGGGATGAATATCACGATCGTAACAAGTGCTAAAACAGACGAAGAAGGTAAAGCACTTCTCAAGTACCTGGGCATGCCGTTCAGGAACTAAGATATCTGGAGGATTCTGTGGCAAAAGTATCAATGATTATTAAGTCTCAACGTGCACCCAAGTTCAAAGTTCGGCAGCACAATCGTTGTCCGGTCTGCGGACGTCCTAAAGCGTTTTATCGCAAGTTTGAGATGTGCAGGATTTGTCTGCGCAAGTATGCCTCGTCTGGCCAGATTCCCGGCGTGATAAAATCGAGCTGGTAACTAAAAGCCACATATAGATAAAGAGACAGGAGCACATTCACAATGTCCATGACAGACCCTATTGCTGACATGCTTACCAGAATAAGAAACGCAAACATGGTAAAGCACCAGAAAGTTGACATTCCATCATCTAATATGAAAGTCAGTATTGCTAATGTTTTAAAGCAAGAAGGCTTTATTAAAAACTATAAGGTTATTTCAGATAATCTTCAGGGTGTATTGCGTGTTTACTTGAAGTATATTGATGAGAAAGATAGCGTTATAAACGAAATCAAGCGTGTTAGTAAACCGGGTGGCAGGGTTTATGTCAAGTCTGAGGATATCCCACTGGTAAAGAGCGGGCTTGGAATTGCAATTCTTTCCACATCAAAGGGTATCATTACTGATAATGTTGCTCGTAAGTCCGGAGTTGGTGGCGAGCTGATCTGCACTGTCTGGTAATAATAGCGACAAGGAGTACTTTTAGATGTCTAGAATAGGTAAATTGCCAATTGAGGTACCAAAGGGTGTAAAGATTTCTTTCGCTGATTCAGTTCTGTCGGTTCAAGGACCGAACGGGGCTTTAACACGGCAGATCATGTCCGTAGTATCACTCAATATTAGTGATACATCCATTGAAGTATCACGATGCGACGATACAACCCCAGCACGGGCTGCTCATGGTCTTACACGCACATTGATTAATAACATGGTAGTTGGTGTGACCAAAGGATTTCAGAGAGATCTTGAGATTAATGGCGTTGGCTACCGTGCTGAGGTTAAAGGCAAGGAACTGGTTCTTGCTCTCGGCTATTCCCATCCTGTCAACTTCATGATACCCGATGGAATTTCAATTGATGTGGAAAAGATGACCAAGTTGTCTGTTAAAGGATTTGACAAGGAGCTGGTCGGTCAAACAGCTGCTAAAATCAGATCGTTCCGTAGTCCAGAGCCTTACAAGGGCAAAGGGATTAAATATGCTGACGAGACTATCCTGAGAAAAGCTGGCAAAACCGGCAAGAAATAGTCTTTATAAGGAGATTTTGTGGCGAAGACAGCTATTAAGACAATCACTCGGCTTAAACGTCAAGTTCGAGTCAGGAAAAAAGTTCGCGGTACAACAGACCGTCCGCGTCTTAACGTATTTAAGAGTTCGCGCCATATTTATGCGCAGATAATTGATGATACGAATGGCACAACACTTGTTGCAGCTTCTACGTTGTCAGAAGCGGCGCAGGATCTTACAAATACAGGTAATATTGCTGCAGCAACATTAGTTGGTAAGGAAGTCGCCAGACTTGCTCTTGCCAAAGGTGTTTCGTCTGTAGTTTTTGACCGCAACGGCTTTCTCTATCACGGCAGGATCAAAGCGCTCGCTGATTCAGCCCGCGAATCCGGGTTGAACTTTTAAGCGTACGGGAGGTTTTCTTTGAGTAGGATTAATCCAGCAGAACTAAATTTAAATGACAGAGTAGTACATATCAGCCGGGTTGCTAAAGTTGTTAAAGGCGGCCGCCGTTTCAGTTTCTCAGCATTGATAGTTGTAGGAGACGGTAACGGTTATGTCGGATATGGCCTTGGCAAAGCTAATGAAGTTCCTGAAGCAATCAGGAAAGGCGTTGAACAGGCTAAAAAGAACCTTATTAAGGTTCCCGTAAATTCAAGCCAGACTATTCCTTTTGAAATTGAAGGGAAGTTTGGAGCAGGGCGTCTTCTCATGAAACCAGCTTCAGCAGGTACAGGTGTTATTGCTGGTGGGGCTGCTCGCGCAATTTTTGAGGCAGCTGGAATTAATAACATTCTTTCAAAATGCCTGGGTTCTAACAACCCTCACAATGTTATTAAAGCAGCTTTTCAAGGTCTTCAACGCCTTAAAACTCCTGAAGAAATTGCTGCTCGTCGTGGTATTACAGAATAATTTTTATGCGGGGAACTAATTATGAGCAGCTTGCTTAAGATAACACTCTCAAAAAGTACTATATGTACTCCCAAAAAACATCGTGCTGTAGTTGCTGGACTTGGTTTGTCAAAGCTTAACCAGACGGTAGAGCGTCAAGACAGTCCTCAAATTAGAGGTATGATTAATAAAGTTGGTCATCTACTGACCGTTGAATAGATAAAGGGGTTACTTCTAATGGAACTTAATAATTTGAGACCTTCTATCGGCTCAACAAAAAACAGAAAGCGTATTGGCCGTGGTACCGGTTCCGGTCATGGAAAAACTGCTACTAAAGGTCATAAAGGCCAGAAAGCCAGATCAGGCGGCAGCATTAAAGCCGGCTTTGAGGGCGGACAGATGCCATTACAGCGCCGCTTGCCAAAGCGTGGATTTACTCCGCTTGACCGGGTTGTGTATTCTCTTGTGAACATTAGTCAGCTTGATATATACGAGGCTGGCTCTGTTATTGATGCTTTGTCGCTTGTTTCAAAAGGCCTGATTAAATCTGATCGTTTTGCTGTTAAGATTCTTGGAAACGGAGATATTACCAAGTCATTCAAGGTAGCAGCTAATAAATTCAGTCAGTCTGCAAAAGACAAGATACTTGCTGCTGGTGGTAGTGTTGAGGAGATTGCATAGTGTTTGAGGCTCTGCAGAATATATTCAAGATTCCAGAATTAAAAAAGCGTGTCTTATTTTCTTTGGGAATGCTTGCCGTATATCGTGTCGGTTGTCACATACCAACTCCTGGAATAGATAGAATTGCTTTGTCCCATTTCTTTAAACAGTCCCAAGGAACTCTATTGGGCCTTTTTGATATGTTCTCAGGTGGTGCATTAGAGCGACTGACTGTATTTGCACTTGGCATTATGCCATACATATCCTCTTCAATTATTTTTCAACTTCTTACTGTTGTAGTTCCTGCAATTGAAAAGCTATCAAAAGAGGGTGAGTCTGGTCGCAAAAAAATCATTCAATATACTCGTTATGGTACGGTTGTATTAAGCATCGTCCAAGGCATGGGGGTTGCTGTTGGTCTTGAAAGTATGCGAGGACCTGCAGGTGAGTTAGTTGTCCCAAGTCCTGGGTGGGGTTTTAGGGTTCTGACGGTTATTACACTGACAGCCGGTACAGCTTTTGTAATGTGGCTTGGTGAGCAAATGTCTGAAAAGGGAATCGGAAACGGTATTTCTTTGATCATTTTTGCTGGAATTGTTGTAAATATACCATCAGCGCTTAACAATACAGCCAAGCTTGTAAATGCTGGACAACTTTCTCTTTTTGTCCTTATTTTTGTCCTGGCAATTATGTTTGCAGTTATTGCTGTTATCGTTTTTGTTGAACGTGGTCAAAGGCGCTTATCAATCCACTATGCAAAAAGGGTTGTTGGTCTTAAAACATTCAACGCTCAGACTTCTCATTTGCCGTTAAAAATTAATATGGCAGGTGTAATTCCTCCGATATTTGCGTCATCAATTATTATGTTTCCCGCTACAATTGCTAATTTTATCAATATCCCCTGGGTCCAAAGTGCAGCAAAGAGCTTGTCTCCAGGACATTTGGTTTATAATATCTTTTTCGTTGCATTTATCGTGTTCTTCTGCTACTTCTATACGGCTGTGACATTTAACCCTATCGATGTTGCGGAAAACATAAAAAAGCAGGGGGGATACATTCCAGGGATACGTCCTGGTAAAGAAACATCTGATTTTATTGATACCGTTCTTACCAGGCTCACTTTTGCCGGTGCTGTTTATATTTCAATTGTGTGCGTCCTGCCTTCCATTTTGATCGGGAAGTTTAATCTCCCGTTTTACTTCGGGGGTACTGCTCTTTTAATTGCTGTAGGTGTGGGGATGGATACTGTTTCTCAGATTGAGTCTCACCTGATCACTCGAAATTACGAGGGTTTTCTTAAGGGTGTGCGGATTAAGGGGAGACGATAAGAAATGAATATTGTTCTCTTTGGGCCTCCTGGGTCTGGAAAAGGGACGCAGGCTCAGTTTATCGTCGAGCGTTTTGGTATTCCGCAAATATCAACGGGTGATATGTTGAGAGCAGCGGTCAAGGCAAATACTCCTCTTGGTAAAATGGCTAAGTCCGTAATGGATTCTGGTGGGCTTGTGTCTGACGACATTGTTCTTGGGTTGGTTAAGGAACGTGTTTCTTTGGAAGATTGCTCCCGTGGTTTTATTTTAGATGGATTTCCGCGCACTATTCCTCAGGCTGATGCGTTGACTTCTCTTTTGAATAGTATCGGTAAGAAAATTGATTTTGTCATTTCGTTGGAAGTTGATAACCAAGAGCTGATTGGTCGTTTGTCTGGGAGAAGAACCTGTTCAGGATGTGGCAAAGGTTTTCATGTAATTTATGATAAGCCGGAACGAGTTGATGTTTGCAACTATTGCGGTTCTCCTCTTGTTCAGCGTGACGATGATTCTGAGAACACTGTAATCAATAGACTCAAGGTATATGACCAGCAAACGTCCTCATTGAAGTCATATTTTAAAGATTTGGGAATATTGCATAGTGTTTCAGGCAGTGGATCCATAGCTGATATACAGTCGCAAATTTGTTTTATCATAGAGTCAGGCGGTATTGGTGATCATCCTTAAGTCTCGCCGTGAGATCGAGAGAATGCGATCGGCTTGCAGAATTGTTGCAGAGGTTCTTGAGGGTTTGCGTGGTTTGGTCTGTCCTGGAGTTACTACTTTTGAACTTGATCAATATGCTTCCTCAGAAGCTTTAAAGCGAAATGCCAAATGCGCTTTTCGTGGTTATCATGGTTACCCGAATTCTTTATGCTGCTCGCCAAATAATCAGGTTGTCCATGGGTTACCGAACAAACAACAGCTGAAATCAGGTGATATTCTAAGCTTGGATTACGGGGTTGTTTTTGATGATTTTTATGGTGATGCAGCAATAACGGTTCCCGTTGGTGAATTGTCCGACGTTACCAAGCAACTCGTTTCCGTAACAGAAGCATCATTATATGCGGCAATAGAGAAGGCTGTGCCAGGAAACAGGCTCGGTGATATTTCTTATTCAGTTCAGAATTATGTCGAGAGTAGAGGGTTTTCCGTCGTAAGAGATTTTGTTGGTCATGGCATAGGAAGAAGTCTGCACGAGGATCCGCAGATCCCCAATTACGGTTTTCCTGGTAAAGGTATTAAGTTGAAGCCAGGCATGGTTTTGGCGATCGAACCAATGATTAATGAGAAATCTTTTGAGGTAGAAGTTCTGAATGATAATTGGACTGTTGTAACGTGTGATGGTGGTTTGTCGGCTCATTTTGAACACACTGTGGCCATCACTGAGAACGGACCTGAGATACTAACGCGGATATAGATATATGAATCCGTTCAAGGGGAGTTTTATGAAAGTACGTGCATCTGTAAAAAAGATATGTGACAAATGTAAAATAGTTAAACGCAAGGGTGTTGTGCGTGTTATTTGCGACATCCCTAAGCATTCTCAACGTCAGGGATGAGTTATTAAAGGGGGTATTTCCATTGGCACGTATTTCAGGTATTGATTTACCAAAAAACAAGCGAATTGTTATCGCATTAACGTACATTTACGGTATAGGCAATTCTTCTGCAGAGCGTATACTAGCTGCAAGTCAGATAAATCCGGATACTCGCACTGATAAGCTTACTGAGGCTGAAGTTGCTCGGCTTCGTGAAGAAATTGATCGTAATTGCAAGGTAGAGGGTGATTTGCGTCGAGAGATTTCAATGAATATTAAGCGACTTATGGATCTCGGTTGCTACAGAGGTCTTCGTCATCGTAAAGGTCTTCCCTGCAACGGTCAGCGTACAAAAACAAATGCACGCACACGTAAAGGTCCTGCACGTACTGTCGCCGGTAAGAAGAAATAATATAACTAGCTCTGGAGAATACGAATGGCAAGCCCATCAAAAAAGGTAGTTCGTAAGAAGAAAGAACGCAAAAATATTTCTAACGGTGTTGCTCATATTCAGGCCACATTTAACAACACCATAATTACTATTACTGACCCGGTCGGGAATGTTGTTGCATGGTCGACAGCCGGCGCCAAGGGTTTTAAAGGTTCGCGTAAAAGCACTCCTTTTGCTGCGCAGATTGCTGCTGAAGATTGCGCAAAAAAAGCGCAGGAACACGGAATGCGAACTGTTGAGGTATATGTTAAAGGCCCAGGATCCGGCCGAGAATCAGCCCTTCGTGCACTGCAGGCAGCTGGTTTCAGTATCAGCTTTATAAAAGACGTCACTCCAATTCCTCATAACGGCTGCCGTCCGCCAAAAAGAAGAAGAGTCTGATATTAATCGTAACAACTTTCAAGGGGGTTTTCATTGGCTCGATATACAGGACCTTCATGCCGTTTGTGCAGAAGAGAAAACACAGAATTATTTTTAAAAGGTGACCGTTGCTACACTGATAAGTGTGCAATTAAACGTCGCAATTATGCTCCTGGTCAACATGGACAGGGTCGGTCAAAAGTATCAGCTTATGGTACTCAGCTCCGCGAAAAACAAAAAGTCCGTCGCATTTACTGTATTCTTGAAAAGCAGTTTCGCAGCTACTTCCAATTAGCAGACCGGATGAAAGGCGTTACTGGAGAGAATCTGCTTTCATTGCTTGAGCGTCGTTTCGACAATGTTGCATACCGTCTTGGTTTTGCAGCTTCACGGTCAGAATCCCGCCAACTTGTTCGACACGGCCACTTTACGATAAACGGCCGGAAAGTAGATATTCCATCGATACAGCTTAAAGCTGGAGATGTTATAGAGTTACGCGAAAAAAGCCGAAAAATTGTTGCTATTAATGACGCTCTGGAAGCGGTTGTACGCCGTGGAATTCCGCAGTGGTTAGAACTAGATCGTGATTCCTTCAAAGGCACCCTGAAAGGTGTTCCGACTCGTGAGGACATCACAACTCCTATCCAGGAACAGCTTATTGTTGAGCTTTATTCAAAGTAATTTCTGGAAGCTGTTGATTCTAGTTTCGAACTACAACCGGGTTTCCATTTCCGGAGGAGGTAGCAATGTATAAAAACTGGCGGGATCTTATCAAGCCGAAGCAACTTCAGGTTGAAAAAGATACTTTAACAGCTACTTACGGTAAGTTTTATGCGGAACCTTTTGAACGCGGTTTTGGAACTACCTTAGGTAATTCACTCAGGAGGGTTCTTCTTTCTTCTCTTCAGGGTGCTGCTATAACGTCTCTTCGGATTAAGGGTGTGTTGCATGAATTCTCTGCGATTCAGGGTGTTACCGAGGATGTAACAGATATTATTCTGAACTTAAAGGGTGTCAGGCTTAAATTGCATTCTTCTGATCAGGCTACGATACACTTTAAACATAAAGGCGTAGGGATTATAACTGCAGGAGATATTATTGTTGGCCACAATGTTGAGGTAATGAATCCTGAACACTACATTGCGACCTGCGGTAAAGACGCTAATCTTGAAGTTGAAATGACTGTAAAAATGGGTAAAGGTTATGTATCTGCAGATCGTAATCGCGATGAAAAGTTTCCAGTCGGTACAATTCCGATTGACTCAATATACACACCCATTAAAAAAGTAAATTTTTCAGTTACAAATGCCCGTGTTGGTCAAATGACAGATTATGACAAATTGAATCTGGAGGTTTGGACTGACGGAAGTGTCTGCCCAGAAGATGCAGTCGCCTATTCAGCTAAGATACTCAAAGAACAGCTTTCAATATTTATTAACTTCGATGAAGAATTCGAGCCACAGGTAGATGAGGAATCTCAAGAGGACAAAGACAAGGTTAACGAAAACTTGTATCGTACTGTTGAGGAGTTGGAACTGTCTGTACGGTCCGCTAATTGTCTTAAAAATGCAGGAATCAAACTCATTGGTGAACTGGTCACAAAGTCTGAGTCTGAAATGTTAAAGACGCAGAACTTTGGTCGTAAATCACTCAATGAGATCAAGGATATTCTTTCGGATATGGGTCTCACCTTCGGGATGAAAATCGATAGCTTCCCTGATCCAGAGCTGATGATTCGGTTACGTGGCGAACAAAAAGAAGAAGAGTAATACTCGATATCTGGTGTAGTTTAGAAAGGAACATTATATATGCGTCACAGTAAAGCTGGCAGAAGATTAGGCAGGAAGACGAGCCATCGCGAAGCGATGTTTAGAAATATGGTAACTTCCCTTCTTGATCACGGGAAGATTACTACGACAGATGCCAAGGCAAAAGAAATCCGTGTTGTTGCTGAGCGGATGATAACACTTGGCAAGCGTGGTGACCTTCATTCAATGCGATTGGCTGCTTCTGTTATTCGTGAAAAGTCAGTAGTCTCGAAGCTGTTTTCAACAATCGCCCCTCGCTATAAAGAGCGTCTTGGTGGCTATACCAGGATTATCAAACTCGGCATTCGTCAGGGTGACGCTGCACCGGTTTCGTTAATTGAACTGGTTGAGGAAGAAATCAAGCCAAGCAAGGCAAAAGTTGCTCCTGCAAAAGCAAAAGCTGCTGTTGCAGCACCTGAAGTTGCTGCTGAAGCGTAAACATCTCTTGTTACATAGGTTAAACGTAAAGAAGCGGCGTGGGGTAATCCACGCCGCTTCTGTTTTTTGAATACATTTTACATCAAAGAGTTATACAAAAAGCATAATTTATCCACTATTCTGTTCGTCTAACGTGCAATCGAATTAAGTTTAAAAGACATTCTTTGGCGATATTCAACGATGTCTTTACGTAATGAAGCCATTCGAGCCATTTTATCATCCACAAGATTGATATGTTTATCCAAAACCTGAATAAGCGCTGGTATCATTCGATCTGTTCTTTTTGCTTCCCCGTATGCTGTATAGAGATCCTGCAATTCTTGAATTGTTAGACCCAGCTCTTTAAGTTTGATAATAAAACGGATTCTTTTGGCAATATCCTGCGTATAAAACCGATTGCTGCCGTCTGATCGCGGAGCAGCTTCAATAATGCCAGCCTCTTCCCAGTAGCGCAGTGTCCGGGTTGTCAGGTTCAAGCTTTTAGACAGGTCACCAATTGAAATTAGTTCTTCGTTTTCCAATGTAGAATTCATGGTAATCCTTGATTAAGCGTGAAAAATAACCTACAAAAACGCTATTAGTGCGACATCAAAACCGGAGTTGTAAGATGTTTGAGTACATGACGTGCGACAGGACTCAATTCAAGTCTTCCTCGGCGATTTGGAGCAAATGCACCCATTATGAGCAGATCGATCTTTTTTTCGCAGGAGTTGTTCAGTAGCATATCTCCAATTGGAAAACTGCCCGAATTAATAAATTCAAGCGTAACATGAATGTCATGAAGTAGTAAAAAATCCCTTATCGTTTTTAAGGAATCATCTCGATTTTCATTCGCAGTATTTCCTTCTACAATAACAACTGAGTGTGCCTTTTGCAAGTAGGGTATGGAATCGTTGACAGCACGTACTGATTCCCGTCCTTCTCTCCATGCAATCATTACTCTTTCACCGGCTGTATTAAATGCTCCGGAATACGGGACTACCAGAACAGGTCTACCACTCGATAAAACGACCCGCTCTACAAGCCCGGTTGGAATGTTGATAACTGGTGCTGACAGGTCAGCCTGACCGAGAATGATCAAGTCGGTAAAATAGCCATTTCTTGTGATTAAATCACTTATGCTTGAGCCAATGACTGAGCAGTCCTGGAACACCCATTCTGCGGCAATCCCTGCCGCTTCGGTTTTTACGGTAAACATCAGCTCAGCTTTTTCGCTGTCGGGCTTTTCCCCTATCGCTCTGGGCTCGTAGAACAAATGGGTAATCAGGTACAATCCACGAAGACGTGCTCCATGTTTGCG
The DNA here is from genome assembly GCA_041675485.1 of Pelobacteraceae bacterium. GTDB lineage: Bacteria > Desulfobacterota > Desulfuromonadia > Geobacterales > Pseudopelobacteraceae > JACRCG01. The sequence continues at coordinate 14,931 of JBAYTT010000069.1, forward strand.
GGCAAACGCGATGGCTACATCAAGCCGTGCTGATGAGGCTGAGGAATTGTCGAGATGTACTAAAATATCCCTGATGCCCATGAGTTACTCCTTAGTTATGGTGAGGCAATTTATAACCAGCGTTTCCTGCGTTTATAACTCTTTAAATCACGGTAACTTTTCTTTTCCTTTCCTTCACCCATGCCCAGATAAAACTCTTTGACATCTTCATTGGATTTCATCTGCTCTGTCGTGCCGCTCATGGCGACCCGTCCTCCCTCCATGATATAAGCATAGTCGCAGATGCTGAAAGCAATATTGGCGTTCTGCTCAACCAATAGTATCGTAGTCTTTTCCTCGCTATTGATCTTTTTTATCAACTGGAAGATTTCTTGAACAAGCAGTGGTGCGATACCAAGTGACGGCTCATCGAGCAGCATCAATTTTGGCCTTGCCATAAGCGCCCTTCCGATAGCGAGCATCTGCTGCTCACCTCCGCTCAGGAAGCCTGATAACTGGTTGCGCCGTTCACGAAGTCGAGGAAAATAATCATAGACAAGCTCTTTGTCGCGCCTGAATCCGGCAGAATCTTTGCGGGTGTGCCCTCCTACGTTCAGATTCTCATCAATGGTAAGATCTTCAAAAACCCGCCGGCCCTCCATGACCTGAAAAATACCTTTTCTAACGATATGTTCCGGCTCCATATTATTGATTCGTTCCCCCATGAATTCGAGAGAACCGGCAGATACTTCACCATCCTCTGATTTGAGCAAGCCCGAAATAGCCTTGAGGGTCGTGCTTTTGCCGGCACCGTTGGCACCCAGCAAAGCTACAATCTTACCTTCAGGCACATGAAGAGACAGCCCTTTAAGTACCAGAATGACACGGTTGTAAATTACTTCTGCATTACTGATGTTGAGCATGGTAGTCTGCCTCTTGTATTAAAAGCGGGGGGCGTCATGCCCCCCTGATTGCAGTTGCTGATCTATTACAGTCCCAGATACTCTTTTTTGCGAGGTATTTCAACATCTTCTACCTTTGTCATCTTCCCTTTTTTAATAACATAAATTGTAGTTTTTGTAGTCGGGCGATGGTCTGTAGCTGTGTAAGTGACTGGTGGCACCAGGCCGCCAGTGTCGAAGTTTTTCAAAGTCTCCAGAGCATTTTTCACACCTTCGCCGTTTAATTGTTTGTTCTTATCGGCAATCCTCAGGCCCTCTGCCCAGACAAGGCCGTATGACCAACCACGTACATAGACGGTGTCACGGGCATCTTTGGAAGGGTGTTTCTTATTCCAGTCAGTGAGAAGTTTCATTCCCGGAACTTTTGCCCCATACGGTGCATGAGTAGCCATGCCATAAACACCTTCAGCGGCATCTTTAGCTAACAGTGGGAGTGCCTCTGTCATACCGTAGTTACCGAGAAAGAATTTTGTTTTGATACCAAGTTTTTTGGCGTCCTTGAGCAGCACTGCACACCATGAAACGGTGTCTTGAACATAAGCATAATCAGGGGCTGCTTTCTGCATATTGAGCAGATTGGAGGTCGCGTCCTGGAAGCTTGCCGGAATGATCTCTTCATGAACTACCTGAATTCCGAGCTCCTTGGCATACTGACGGCCCGCCTCAATAGGGGCTTTACCGAAACCATGATTCGGATAGATAAATGCAACTTTAGGAGCTCCTTTGCCTTTAAAGTCTTTTTTTACAAACTGAAGAAAGCCGCGGATCTGGTCTGAATAGCTGGCACCGACAAAGAAGTTGTACGGAGTCTTTACCGGATCAGTCAGGTGGCCGGAGTAGGATGCGGAGAAATAAGGAATTTTGTCTTTGGAAATGATCTCTTTGAGAGCTTCAGTATCGCCGGTTCCCCATCCATTGATCATGATAACCTTGTCCTGCTGAACAAATTTTTTGTAGGTAGCATTGGCCTGGGGGATCTTGTATGCGTAGTCAACATTGATTAACTCAATCTGCTTGCCATTTACACCGCCCTTGGAATTAGTGTAGGCGATGGCATCCTGAACCCCTTGCGCAAAAGGTTTGCCAACATCAGCTGTGACACCGGTCAGATCCCATAACCCGCCGACTTTAATCGTTTCTGCAGCAAACGATGTTGATGCTGCGACAAGTACTGCTGCCAATGAAGCTACAACTCTACTCAGTTTCATACGTACCTCCCTTTTTGTTTATACTGCCTCCGTGAATTTCATTCCGCCGAATAGCGAGATGAGCTTGCTGCTACTAAGTCCGTATTTTCTTGAAAATGCTGTCAGTGCGAA
>JBAYTT010000070.1:0-17123 GCA_041675485.1 Pelobacteraceae bacterium
ACGCCGTAGGCGGCGCCGAATTTGGCCATCCAGACGAACATATAGATGCAGAGTTCCTGAGACCAGCTCATGTTGATACTCAGCAGCCAGTCCTGCAGCCCGGGAATGGGGAGGCCGGACAGGTAGCGGTGGGCAACGGCGAAAAAGATAACCACCGTGGCCGCGCCGATGAGGAAGGTGATAATGACTTCCTCAAGATGGTTGAGGTATTTCATCATGGTGTCAACTCCTGGACCCGATAAACGGGAATAGTAACTACAAACATACGAGAAAATACGGGCGCAAAAAAGGCCGCTGCGTCGGCCGCAGCGGCCTGAATGTGGTTAATTCGGATTGTAACCGGTTTCCTTGTAGACTTCCTTGACCAGATCGGCACCAATGCGACCCATATTGTCTTTGTGGGCTTTGTCCATGGCTTTTTTCCACTGGGCGCGCTCTTGTGCGGTCAGGGTTACGAACTGGGACTTGCCCGATTTCTTGACAGCAGCCAGAGCCTCGTCATTGTCTTTTTTGGCGACATCGTTGGCAAATTTGGTGGCATCTTTCATTGCGCCTTCAAGAATGGTACGGATGTCGGCTGGCAGACCTGCCCAGAATTTTTTGTTAACGATGACAGCATAGCCGAGGTAGCCATGATCTGACAGGGTTACATATTTCTGAACTTCATGCATTTTCTGGGTATACAGGTTGGAAGGGGGATTCTCTGTCCCGTCAACAACACCGGTCTGGAGCGCCTGATATACTTCCGAGAACGCCATGACCTGCGGATTGGCGCCTACTGAACGCATCTGGGAATCAAGAACCTTGGAGGACTGAATGCGCATCTTCTGACCTTTGAAGTCGGCAGGGACTCTAAGCGGCTTGTTGTCGCTCATGACCTTGAAGCCGTTGTCCCAGTAAGCCAGACCGTGAATTCCCTTGGCCTCAAGCTTGGCCAGCAGTTTGGCGCCGACCGGACCCTGGGTGACTTTGTGCAACTCCTTGTAGTTGTCGAAAATGAAGGGGAGGTCGAAGACTTCGAATTCCTTGACGCCCAGCGGTGCAAACTTGGCCAGCGAAGGTGCCAGCATCTGGACAGCGCCAAGCTGCAGCGCTTCCATCTCTTCCTTGTCCTTGTAGAGCTGGCTGTTCGGATAGACTTCTACCTTTACGCGCCCCTTGGTGCGTTCTTCAGCGATTTTTTTGAAATAATCGGCGGCCTGTCCTTTTGGGGTGTGCTGGGCAACGACGTGGCTGAATTTGATCACAATCGGTGCAGGGGCGGCGAGGGCGGTCAGCGGAAGCGCCATGGCGGCAGTGGCTACGACCAGGGTTTTGAGACATTTACTCAGTTTCATACGGTGTTCCTCCTTTTGGGGTGATGGTACGTATAGCTGCTGTGTTGCGGACAAAACGATGAGATGTTGTTTTAATTAGTGCAACGGCAGTGCCAACTGTAACGGACACCGTAACTCGTCAATATAACGTTTTATTTTATGATATACGGAAGTGATGTCTCAGATAATATGGTTTAAGTGGCTAAAACCGGCCAGCAGTGGTGGCGGTAATCTGCCACTTTGACGAAAATGGGGAAGAGATATTTTTGGAGCTGATTAGAACCAATCTCCGCCAACAGAATGTAGGGGCATCCCCTTGTGGGTGCCCGCCTTTGGTGACATTGCATGATTGCCGGAGATTGCATCAAGGGCGACCACAAGGGATCGCCCCTACAAAACCGATATAAGGAAATTGCGGGAGATCAGTTCTAATCAGGTTTTTGGATGAGGGATGAAATTAGAACAATACGTTACGGAGTAAAAAAACGGTGGCTCATTTCGTTAAGTCCCAGCGAATTCAGCAGTTCATTCAGGCGCTCCGATGGTCTGCGGCGCGGCAGGTTCTTATAGCTGGCGATAATCAGCTCGTTTTTCATGGAATGTTCCCAGCCGACCAACTCGGTTACATTAACATGGTAGCCATGCGCCTCCAGCTGCAGGCAGCGCAGGACGTTGGTAACGAGACTGCCGAACTCACGGGTATGGATCGGGTGCCGCCACATTTCGGTCAGGCTGTTCGAAGCAAGATCGGCCGCTTTGTTTTTACGAAAAACGGCGGCAACCTCTGCCTGACAACAGGGCACCAGCACGATAAAGCGGGCATTTTTCTTCAGGGCAAAGAGGATGGCGTCGTCGGTGGCGGTATTGCAGGCGTGCAGCGCGGTTACGATATCCACCGATGCCGGAAGCTTATCCGAGTGGATTGACTCGGCAACGGACAGGTTCAAAAAAGACATGCCGGGGAATTGTAGTTTATCGGCGAGGAGTCGTGATTTTTCAACAAGTTCATCGCGGGTTTCAATACCGAAAATATGAGAGCTGCCATCGTGGTTCTTGAAAAACAGATCATACAGAATGAACCCGAGGTACGATTTTCCGGCGCCGTGATCGACCAGAGAAATGGCACCGTGATCCGCGAGAACCTCTTTTAATAACGGCTCGATAAACTGATAGAGATGATTGACCTGTTTAAGCTTGCGCCGGCTGTCCTGGTTCATCTTGCCGTCGCGGGTAAGGATGTGCAGCTCTTTCAGCAGTTCAAGAGATTGTCCCGGCTTGATGTCGTGTTTTTCCGCCATATATTATAATCCGTATTTATCCATTTTATAGCGGAGTGTACCGCGAGGGATTTTAAGCATTGCCGCGGTCTGCAGTACATTGCTCCGCGTCTTTTCCAGAGCCTGACGGATGATGTTTTTTTCAAAGTTCATTACCGCGTCATCCAAACCGGTATCCGTGGGAAGCAGTCCCGGTTGAACGGGAAGCTTGATTGTTGACGGAGTTGCGGACGACGCCACTCCGCGAATTTCTTGGGGGAGATGTTCCGGCAGAAGTGACGGGCCACTGTTCATGATGCAGATACGTTCGATAACATTCCTCAGTTCACGAATGTTGCCCGGCCAGCGGTACTCTTCCATCAACAGGGTCGCTTCGGGTGACAATGTCTTGAAATTGCGGCCAAAAGAGCGACTGAAGGTATCAAGGAAATAGGAGGCGATGAGCCCGATATCTTCCCTGCGCTCCCGGAGTGGCGGGATATGAATCGGAAACACGTTGATGCGGTAATAGAGGTCTTCGCGAAAAGTACCGGCTGATATTTTATCCAGAAGGTTGCGATTTGTCGCGGCGATAATCCGGACATCAATATTAATATCCTTGAGTCCGCCGACTCGACGGATAATACGCTCCTGCAGCACCCTTAGCAGTTTGGCCTGCATGGCCAGATCCATCTCGCCGATTTCATCGAGAAAGATCGTACCATGGTGAGCTTCTTCGAACAGTCCTGTTTTTCGCCCGGTAGCGCTGGTGAAGGAACCCTTTTCGTGGCCGAAAAGTTCACTTTCCAACAGAGCCGCAGGAATCGAGGCACAGTTGATGGCGACAAAGGCGGCGGCGTGGCGGTCGGACAGGTCGTGAATGGCCCGGGCAATCAGCTCCTTGCCGGTACCTGACTCGCCGGTAATCAGTACGGTAGACGGGATCCGGGCAATTTCCCGCACCTGGTCGATTATGTCGAGAAAAGGCCTGCTTCTGCCGATCATCGGCGAGCGTCCCGGCAGGCAACTGTCGGCTCGTTTCAGGTTGCGTACTTCACGCTTCAACGTCTGGGTTTGCAGGGCGAGTTTGACAATAACCCTCAGGGCATCGGCCTTGAACGGCTTTTTCATGTAATGGAACGCACCCATCTTGAGGGCATCGACGGCGCTTTCCACCGATCCGAATCCGGTAATGATAATTACCAGCAGTTCGGGATCAAGATCTTTCAGAACTTTCAGGACGTCAATGCCATCTTCCGGGCCGAGATTCAAATCCAGCAGAGCCAGATCTATTTCACCTGAGGCAACCTGTTCAGTCGCTTCCCGGGCGTCGGACGCCTGGCAGACCTGATACCCTTCCTCCGACAGGATTCGCGAGACGTTTTCCCGGATAAAGGCTTCATCATCAATTATAAGAATTTTTTCCATAGAGTCGGTGCGTTCGGTCGATTAATTGTCGAACATCAGTTTGCGTTCGAAATCCATCGAATGGGTCAGGCGCTGGGCGTCCGCAAGGGTAATCAGGTCCTGGCGGTAGAGCTGCAAAAGGTGCATGTCAAGTGTTTGCATATGATACTGGGATGCGCCATTCTCGATATGCTTTTCGATTTCATCGAGGCGGCCGTCCCGAATGCACGCCTGGATGGTGGTCGTAGCCCGCATGATCTCGACAACCGGCAGGATATATTCTCCTGTCTTGTCCTTGATCAGGCGGATCGAAACAGTGCCTACCAGAATATCTGCCAGACGGTGGCGCATGATTTCCTGTGAATCAGGGGGGAAGTGGCCGATTATCCTGTTGATGGTTGAGACAGCGCCCTGCGTATGCAGGGTGGAAAGCACCAGATGCCCGGTTTCAGCGGCCTTGATGCAGGAATCAATGGTATCCCTGTCGCGCATTTCGCCAACCATGATGACATCCGGATCCATTCTGAGGGCTGCTTTCAGAGCCGATCCGAAGCTGTCAGTGTCGATTCCTATTTCACGTTGGATAATGCAACTTTTCTGAGACGAAAATAAAAATTCTATTGGATCTTCGATGGTTATAATATTATAGCTAAAGTTTTCATTGAGGTGCCTAAGCATGGAAGCGAGCGTGGTTGACTTGCCGTTGCCGGTTGGGCCGGTCACCAGGATCAAGCCGTTGGGAACCTGGGCAATTTCTCCCAGGACCTGCGGCAGGTTCAGGTCATCAAACGTCCCGATGACCGGCGGGATAACCCGCATGACGATGCCGTAACACCCCTTCTGGCGGAAGATGCTGACCCTGAAACGCCCTCCGGTCGGCAGGGAATAGGAGGCGTCGCATTCCTTGAGGTCGGTGCTTAACTGGCGGCCATTGTGCGCCAGAACCGTTTCGGCGATAAACCTGGTATCATCAGGAGACAGATTCGGCATCTTGGCACGAACCAGTTGGCCCCGTCCTCGAAAAAAAGGGGGATTATCAACCTCGAAGTGGAGGTCGGAAACCTTCTTTTGAAATGCTATCTCCAGAATCTGATGCAGAACATTTGCGTCCATCATTTCCTCCGTAACGGTTTGTTAGTAAAAAGGTATACCGCCATCAGACCGGCTTTTCAATACTCTTCCTGTATAAAGCGTTATCAAGTATCGCTCCGGCGTGTCCCGCAAGTGCTTCAAACAGATTTATCTGGGGAGGTGAGACCGGATTTGAGCCAAAATCCGCGTATGTCACGGCAATTACCTTGCCTCGATTGATGAGTGGAATCGCTATGACTTTCGGACTGCGCGGCGCACCGATCTCCTTGTACAGGATATTTGTCAGCACCGTATCGCTCCGCTGCCCGTAGTAGAGACGTCCTTTCTCCACGACTTCCTGCAGGACGGAATGTCCCTCAAGCGGAATACGGAACATGAGCGGTGCAGTCGGTCCATCCAATTTGGCCGTGGAAACACCGATCGACTTTTCAGCAATCAATTCGGATTTTGCCACGACAAAGGTCAGGGCCCGCTCAAACTGGAGTGCGGCAAACTGGAGCATTACCAGGGCTATTTCGGGCGGCTCGGAAAGTGACTTCAGTTGATTGAACGCAGCTATGAATTGCTGGCCCGCTTCAGGATTCGCTACCGGTTGTATCGATTTCAGCAATATACCGATTCCTGTTAAAAATCCGATCATCTGGGGAACATATGACTCTTCGTGGCAGCGCCTGCAGGGGCGGGGAATAATCGAGCGCGTTCCCGCACTCAGGGCATCCAGGCTGATTGCCCTCCAGGAATGGCAGCAGGCGGTAATCAGGATGGAAATATGCGGATAGATGGAAACCTTCTGACGCACAAGTTCCAGGGACTTCAAGCCATCACTGTCGTGGGGAGTGTCGATAACCAGTACCGGATGTAGGTCTCTGCCAAGAGACTGCTCAATGACGATGTCCAGTCCGGCTTCTTCATCGGTAGCAAAAACAAAGAAATTCTCGTGTTTGCTGACCGTGGTGATTGCGTGGGAAAGCAGTTCATTTTGCGTAAGCAGAATAATTGCCGTCACCGGAGGTGCGGAACCGGATGCAGCCTTGGACATATCGGTCAAAAAAGAGACCAGCAGTTCTTGCTGATCAATGGTCGTTTCCGGAAGTGCGCGGGCAACAGCCTGCCGGTGTTCATCAACCGGATCATGATCTTTAAGGCCGATGAAAACATCCGGAATTTTTCGGGTAATCGTGTCAAGCGCATCAAGGCCGAGCAGGTCTGCCGTTATTTCAGAAGAGCCGGAGCCGGAAGCCGGGGTGTCGATTTCGCCGCTTTTTTCCTCGGTAAAAAAGATCTGGCTCAAGGTTCCATCACGCATCTTCTCGTCATAAATGCGGAGCGAATCCATCAAAATACCTTGCGCGTTCAGCAGGATTTCCTGATTCAGCTTTTCCGGGAAATAGCGGTATTCATCTGAAACATACTCTTTTGACACGTCGAGAGAGAAGGTACCGCTCGTCCAGGTCAACACCTCGACGATGGTCATTTCTATCAGCGTTTCAAGGCCGTTAAAGGCGGTATCCTTGTCAATGGTGCCCTGCTCGATCAAAGTGGCAACCAGCGGTTTGCGACTCCTTCCGGCTTCTTTTTGCTCTTCCAGCGCCTTGTCCAACTGGTCCTGGGTAATGGCATTCATGTCAACCAGCACTTTGCCGATCCGGACGCTGTTATTCAGATGGTTCGCGCTGACAAAAAAACCTTCGTGAAAAACAAGCTGGCTCTCACCTTTGGGACTTTTTAAATACAAGATACCGGTTTTACTGGTCATGTGAAGAAGCTGGATGACATCTGCCAGCGGAAAATGTTCGAGGTCACCATTGAATGACATGCAGAACCCTCCTTTTCGAATCTGAAACTGCCGACACTATACCGTAAAATGTTATATTTTGGTGCAGATTGTTACCGGTTTGCCGAGAGTATTGGTGACATCACTAAAATGTTTTGATACAAAAGGGGCGGTCGTAAAAATCACAACACCCTTTCAGGAGCCTTTGGAATATGAAGATATCCTGCCCGAAATGCAATGCAAGCGGCACTATCCCCGATCACGAAGTTCCTGAATCAGGCCGTTTTATCAGCTGCCCGCGCTGCCACGAAGGGTTTACCGTTACCAAGCCGCGTTCCGGGAACGATGTGTATCTGGTCGATACCTGCCCAGCCTGCGGTTTCAGCACATTTGGCGAAGAAACATTCAGTACCTGCCCCAAATGCGGTGTCTCAGTCAAGACTTTTATTGAGCGGCAACGGGAAGAGCAGCAACAGAAGCGTAATCAGGAACTGTTGGGGAAAAAAGTCAACAATCTTGAAACATCTTCGCCACCGCCGGAAGCATCCGCTACTCCCGTTGCGGATTTCATCGAAAACCTTCATCCGGTCAATCTTATCAGCTGGGGTGTTGCCGCGGTCGCGATTGTTGCTCTCGGTCTCGGATTATGGGGGATCATGGAGTATGACGCCGCCGCCATTCAGGCTCAAATGCTGGAGCGGGAGGAACAGGTTTCCGGCTTTTACGTGTTCCTGCACTATGGTCTGCTGCACTGGGTCAAACTGTTGTACGGGCTGCTCGCGCTGGCGGTTTCGATACTGTTCCTGAAACGGCTGAAAATAGCACTGCAGCTGATGAGCGGACTGTTATGGGGCACCATCGTGCTGGTCCCACTGACGTATATCACCAGCTTCGTCTATTGGGTGCTGGCTCCGATTCCCCACACGATCAGCGGATATCTGATCGAAGTCCTGAATATCCTCTTCATGGGCGCCCTGGTGGGGCTTCCGTTATATCTGCTGGAACGCTATCTTCACGAGCGGAAAATAACTTCGATCGTCAGACTCTGACATGATTGTATCCACACCGCTGTCACTTCTTCCCTGGTTTTCCGTTGCCTGTCTCGTTGCCGGCTCATTTTGGCGCGCGGGCCTGGCGATTGCCCTGTCCGCACAACTGGTATACCTGTTCAGCCGCGGCATTGCCCTTGGCCGGCTGCCGCTGCTCGGCCCCCATGATACACTGCTCTTCTTCGGCATGTCTCTGGCGCTGATGGGGCTGCTTGCATCGTATGCTCCGGTGGTGCGTGGCACGCGCTGGTTTACGGCCTCCATCGGCATTACCTCGGGCATTATCACCGCCGCCGCACTCCTGTTAAAACCGCTTAATATGCCGTTGCCGCAGATTCTTGACACACTCTGGTTCGAACTGCACGTTGTGGTGGCGTTTTTCGGGTACGCCCTGTTTGGCGTCGGCGCAGTTGCAGGCGCGGCCTTTCTCCGTACCGGCATCCGCGCATACCTTGAACTGTTATATAAAGCTGCGTTGGTGGGGTGGACGTTTTTCTCGGTTTCAATGATATCGGGAGGAATCTGGGGGTACTACGCCTGGGGAACGTACTGGCTCTGGACGCCGAAAGAGTTATGGACCTCAATCCTCTGGCTGTTTTATGCGCTGCTGCTGCATGTAAGGCTGAAGGGAACCAGATGGGACTCCGTTTTTGCCTGGCTCGGCATTGCAGGAGTATTTGTCATGCTCTTTACCTATCTGGGAGTGAGTCTGCTGATGAAGAGTTCACACAGTTTTTAAGCTAAACCCCTCTAAATCTCCCCTTGTCAGGGGAGACTTAAAAGCTTCCCCCCTGATAAGGGGGGACTGAGGGGGGTTGGTTTTAGAGCAGATCCCGCCTCAATCCCGGTAGCGTTTCAAAAGATCGCCGTACTCGTCGATCCTGCGATCACGCAGGAAGGGCCAGATGCGGCGCACCCGCTCGCTCCTCGCACAGTCGATCTCCACTTCTAAAATTTCTTCGTTATCCCGTGACGCTTCAGCCAGGAATTCTCCCTGGGGTCCGGCGGCAAAACTGCTCCCCCAGAACTGGATGCCGGTTTCCGGATGCTGCGCCGAGCGTTCAAACCCGACACGGTTGACCGCGATTACCGGAATGCCGTTGGCAACCGCATGGCCGCGTTGGACGGTAATCCAGGCGTCACGCTGCCGCTGCTGCTCTTCTTCGGTGTCGTCCGGGTCCCAGCCGATGGCGGTCGGATAGATCAACAGCTCCGCTCCCGCCAGAGCCATCAAACGGGCCGCTTCGGGATACCACTGGTCCCAGCAGACCAGCACGCCGAGCGTACCGACCGAGGTCTTGACCGGGTTGAAACCGAGGTCACCGGGGGTGAAATAGAATTTCTCGTAAAAGCCGGGATCATCCGGGATGTGCATCTTGCGGTACGTACCGGCAATGGAGCCATCTTTTTCAAACACCACCGCAGTGTTGTGGTACAGCCCGGCGGCGCGGCGCTCGAACAGCGACGCGACAAGCACCACCCCCAGTTCGCCGGCCAGTGCACACAACGTTTCCGTGGATGGACCGGGAATCGCCTCGGCCAGGTCAAACAGGGCAGGTGACTCAACCTGGCAGAAATAGGTAGAGGTGTGCAGTTCCTGAAGCACTATGAGCGCTGCTCCTGAAGTCGCAGCCTGGCGGATCATCCGCACGGTTTTGGCAAGGGTATCTTCCCGGTTGTCGCTGCAACTCTGTTGAATCATGGCCACCCTGAGCTGCGTCATGCCAGTACCCCCTGGGGCAGCTGCATCGTCACGCAGTGCAGCGAGCCGTGCTGTTCCAGCAGCGGCAGACAATCGATGCCGATGGTTTCACGCCCCGGAAAGGCCTGGGCGATGCGCTCCAGAGCCATGGTGTCATTCTCCGGATCACGATACGTCGGCACCAGCACGGCACGGTTGATGATCAGGAAATTGGCATAGGTCGCCGGAAGCCGGTGTGCCTGTTCATCAAAGCGGGCTTTTGGCCAGGGGAGTGGGATCAGGCGATAGGGTGAGCCGTCCGGCGCGGTGAATGCCTGCAACTCACGCTCCATCAGCTTCAGCTGCTCAAAATGCTCATCCATCGGGATGTCGCATGCCTGATAGACAATGGTGTTGTTCGGGCAGATCCGGGCCAGGGTGTCAACGTGCGAGTCGGTGTCATCACCGGCCAGGAAACCGTGGCGGAGCCAGAGTACGCGCTTTGCCCCAACCAGCGAGGAGAGCGCCTGCTCGATCTCGCTTTTGTCCAGTTGCGGGTTGCGGTTCGGCGACAGCAGGCATTCCTCCGTGGTCAGAATCGTGCCGAGTCCGTCGCTTTCGAGACTACCCCCCTCCATGATCAGGCCAATGGTGTTCAGCTTCGGGAGAAACACCCCCTGCTGTTTCAGTTGCTTTGAGATCAGGTTGTCGAGATTGGCAGGGAATTTGAGCCCCCAGCCGTTGAAGCCGAAATCCATCAGGACCGGCTTGTTGTTGAAAATCACGGTGATCGGCCCGAAATCCCGCGCCCAGGTGTCGTTGTTCGGCACTTCACAGATGGTGACGTTGGCCAGTTCCACACCGGTCTCCCGCAGGAATGCTTCAGCGGAGGCGGCGTGCGGCGCGGTGAGCAGCACCCGCTCGAAACGGGTTATCTGACGGATAATATCAACAAAAACGGGGCGCACATCTTCCAGCATATAGGCCCAGTCGGTCCCTTCATGCGGCCAGGCCATCAGCACGCCATCTTGAATTTCCCATTCGGCAGGCAAGCGAGGATTCACGGTAAATCTCCAGTAGTGCAGGTATCATACGCAGCAACGCGGTACTATAGAACATTTCCCGGTCGAATGGCAAGATTCGTCGGGTCAAAAACCATCAATACAGCAGGTACTTCTTCCGGACGGACATAAAGCGCTCCAGGGCGCCGTCCCACCGCTCGGCAACATCCGCCGGGCTTTCTCCCTCGTCTGTCAGCAGCTCCCAGACATCACTGTCCCCCACCTCCACGGCAAAACCGGAGTCAGCCTTGAAGCGCTCCGGGTGCACCTCGGCAATAGCCTGGATCAGATGGAGTCCGGCCTGGATCGGATCGAGCTGATCCCGGTCCAGGGAAGCGACGCAGACCCCGTTGCAGAGCTTTCCTCGGTACGGATAGCCGGCGGCAGTTGGCACAAAAGTGCACGCGGAAAAGGTGATGCCGGGAATCGAGCGCGCCGCCAGGTTGCGCACGACTTCCGGCGTATCAAACCACGGGGCGCCATACATTTCAAACGGGTGATCAGTCCCCCGTCCGACGGAAAGGTTGGTCGTCTCCAGCACGCCCAGTCCCGGATAGAGCAGCGCTTCCGTCAGGCTTTTCATGTTTGGCGAAGGATTCACCCAGGCAAGGTCGGTTTCGTCGAAATACATGTCGCGCTGCCAGCCGCTCATCGGAACCACGGTGAGAGCGCAGCCGATGCCGTATTCGCTGTTAAAGAGGCGCGCCAGTTCGCCGATGGTCATACCGTGGCGGGTGGGAAGCGGGTGGATACTGGTCAACGCCCCGCAGCCGCTGTCCGGCTGCACCGTGCGTTTCACCGCTGTTTTTGGCACAAATGGTAACGACACGGCTCCCTGCACATCAACACCATCAATCGGGTTGGGGCGATCAAGCACCACAAACGGGATGCCTGCCCGTTGAGCCGCCTGCATGGCCAGCGAAAGAGTGCCGATGTAGGTATAAAACCGGGTGCCGATGTTCTGAATATCGAACACCAGCATATCCACCTCGCGCAGCATGTCAGGGAGCGGGCGGCAGCTTGTGCCGTACAGGCTGTACACCGGCAGGCCGGTAGCACGGTCCACGGACGAAGCAAGCTTGTCGTCGGCCTCGCCCCGAATCCCGTGTTCCGGGCTGAACAGCGCCGTCAGCTGTACGCCCGGCGCGTGGTCCAGGACATCGATTGTGCTGATGCCGGCAGCCGTGCGGCCGGTCTGGTTGGTGATCAGCCCGATCCGTTTGCCGCGCAGGATATCGAAATGCTGTCCGGCAAGGACATCGATGCCGGGGAGTACCTGATGTTCAGCGGCAGCAAGTGGCGAAATGCTGACGAGGATGAGTAGAAATGTCGTTACAAGAAGCCGGGCAGGGCTGGGGAGTACGGTTTTTGTGGATGAATTGATCATGCGTGAGCGTCATTGCCCCTGTGTGAGGTGGTTTTTTACCAGCGGGTCAAGCTGCAAACAAAAGCGATTTAGCTTCGTGATTACCTCGTGATTACTTCATGATTAAAATGCGTTTAAACCAACATATTGAGTAATCATGAGGCGAAAATGCCCTTGAAGCTGACGTGCGGTCGAAAAAATTATTTTGCATGTTTCTTTTGAGAAGCGGCGGGGGTGCCCTTGGACTCCTGCAAATAATTCAGGTTCCCACCCAGGGCGACAAAACCTTCCAGTACGCGACGAAACCCCTTTTTCTCATTATCCGTGATCTCGCGGTTGCTTTTTCCGTTACTGCCGGAAATGTCCAGGGTGGCCGTTTTTGCCTTGATCAGTGCCAGTGCGGCTTCGTATCCTTTCCGGTCAAGAGGCACGTCATACACTTCCGCAACTCCCTTTTCGGTGTTCTCCACCTTGACGGCAGGCACCATTATTTCAAATTTCTTACCATCGGCGGTAATGGTAAAGCGGGTGATTCCCAGAGGCCGTTTTGCGGGCGACTGAATGCAGAAGCGGGGTACGAGTATGCCGGAGAGATCGACAAAATAGACAAAGACGGCATCGGATGTCCGGTTACGGGGTGTTGACTCGTCGAAGTAGCGCACCGGAGCGCTCTGGGAGGCACCGGCATCCTTGCGGACTCCCGGCGCTTTGCGCTGCCTGGTTGCTTCATCAAGCTGTTTGCGCAGTTCCGCGTATTCGGGCGAAGATTTTGAAACATTATTGATTTCCATGTAAGCGGTTGAATAGTTGCCCTGTTTAAGCGCATCCCTGACCGTACTGACAACAGATTTCGGCAAAGGTTTCGGAGGAGGAGCATCCTTTTTCGCTTCGGTTACGATGACGGTTTTTTCTTTAACTTTTTCAGCATCAGGTTTTTCATTTCCCCCCAAAGTATAGTTCAGCACCAGCATCACCACCAGCAGTCCCGTTAACCCGGCAACAAAGAGCAGCCCGTAGCGTGTTTCATCCGAAAGGTTCTTAAACATGTTTACTCCCAAACAACAAAAACTACTATTTCAGCCTCACGATTACTTCATGATTACTTCGAGATTTAAAGGCATTTGAAGATAATCTTGAGAAATCTGGAAGTAATCGTGAGGCTTAATAAATCGGTAGATCAGTTCTTCTGTTGCGCGTCGTTACCAGACTTGACCGCATTGTCCAGGTTCTGGTTGTGTTCGTCGTTCTTGTTCAGGGAGCTGTCCACGTTCTTGCGGATTGCGGTACCATCATACCCCACGGCCGAGGCGCCCTCCAGCTTTTTGGTTTCCTGCCGCCCCTGGTATTTTTCCGGGGCCGGCGGCTGGCTGGAGCTGCATCCGGCAAGGAGTGCGATGAGGAGGATAAGGATCATGGTTTTCATGGGTGCGTCCTTTCGGGAGGTTTATTCAACTCTATTGGCAGGCTCCGTCATTGTTTTTTCCAGTAGGGAGCTTTCTTGGGCATGATCCAGCGCACGCCGCCGCGTGGGTCTTCCGTGTCATTTGTGTAACGGGGGATCAGGTGGATGTGCAGGTGCATGACCGTCTGGCCCGCGGCTGCGCCGTCGTTGATGCCGACATTGAAGCCGTCAGGCAGAGAGAAGCTTCCCGAGTTAGCAAAGGGGAGGGGAGATGGATTTAACAGGAGCTGCCGCATTTCAGCCAGCAGGTCGAACATCGCCGCCTGTTCTTCTTTTGTTGCCTCGAAGAACGAGGCGATGTGGCGCTTTGGCACGATCAAGGTGTGGCCGGGGGTGACGGGGTGATCGTCGTAAATGGCGATAGCATGGGCGTTGGACAGGATGATTGTTGAGGTGTCCGTGGTGCAGAATGGGCAGGTTGATTGATTGGTAATTTCCATGGTTATTGTCTCTTGTCAGGGGTGAGTTCGACTTTGATCATTAACATATTTGGTTGCTGCCGTCCAGCGGATGCGGCGGTATGAGGCGGTGTGAGGCGGAGAACGGAGAATGTTTTCATCCGCAGGCTCTAGGCAGCCTTCAGCGTCTGCACGTTATCCGTTATTTTTTGTATTTTTCATTTCCCCATTCTTTATTGAATATCATCTTATTCTCTTTATCATCAAATCTGAGCCACGGGAAAAGTGAATCATTAATCGTGTGTTTTTCAATATAAAAAGCAAATAAATTCTGTTGCTTAGGAAAAAACTTCACAAACATACTAAAAAATGGCCGCATAAATTTCAGAACGTTCATTTTAAATCGCCCTTTATTTTCCAATCCAGGACTACTCGGAAAAGCAGTACCGTATTTGTAAACAAATGTATGTTTACAGTAGGGGGCGTATGATTGAATAGTTTTTTCAATTTCTCTCTCAGTCCACCGATAAATATAATTTGGAATATCCGTGTTATTTACACCGCCATATTTGCAGTCGTTATAATATACTGCTGCGTGCTCATAAGCTTGTGTAACCCCGCTTTTTTCAAAGAAACGTAATATAGCAGAATCACGTGATTCAAAAGCCAATATTCCTTTTTTGGCTACACGGTACATCTCGGTTAGTACTTTATGAGGAGAATAAGCATGATGAATTGCCGCGTGGATGACTACGTAGTCAAATGAATCGGCATCAAAGGACAGGGATTCAGCATTCTCATATTTCCAACAGAACGGGGCGTACTCATTTCCTTTCATTCTGTCATCCAGGTTTGAAATGGTAACATCATGAAATCCCGACATCTCAAATATATCCTTATCAAGCGTACTTCCGCCACAAACGAGTATTTTAGCGTTTTTGTCCTCAGTCAGGTTGAGAATACCATTTAGGTAAAATGCTTCTCTTTCATTCATTGTGCTTTCCTTTGTTTTCTTCATGTCCAACGATAAATGTGGGTATTTCGATGAATGGGGACTCCAAGTGGGGTCGCCGTTGACGGGCGTTAGACACAATCTCATATGATTTGGGTTGCGTCAATCATTGAGCACCAAAATTTTTGCCGTTCCTAACCTGGAGTAAATCCAGATGTTGGTTCAAGTCCAAAATGGGGGGGTGCCCATTTCTTTACGCTTGCTGAAAAAAGTTGTAAAAAAATGGGCACCCAGCAAACGTTATAAAACAGGTAGTTACACGTCACAAATTTTGACTGGTTATGATGTGTAACGTTTCTTTACACTTTTCTCTCCCAAACAGGTCTCCCGCCTCCTCATAATCTCCGTTTTTTATTTCTTCTGACGATCAAATCGCAACTAATAAATTACGTGAGAAGTAATCCTGCTCAATTACCAGAATCGGCGCAAGCCCTTTTCAGCTGTGGTTTTCCGCTCGTGATCTCGATGTTCAGTTTATATGAACCAAACTCAATATCATGCCGGCAGTGTCGAGTTGATCGATATTGGCACGTAAGTTGATATCAGTCTTGGCTCTTGGATTTTCCCAATAGACGATTATTAATATCAAGGAGAAAGATAAAGATGCCGAAACTGACAACCCATGAACTGAAGATCCTCAAGTTGCTGGCCACCGGAAAATCCAACAAGCAGATTGCCGCAGCTGTGTGTGTCTGTGAGAAGACCATTGAATTTCATCTTGCCAAGCTCTACACGAAAAGCGGGGAGAGGACGCGAATTGCGACTGTTGTCTGGGCGTTGCAAAAGGGTTTGGTAACTGTTTGAAAACTAGGGATTCTCCTAGTAGACAGCGGCGGGTGCAACAGTGCATTATGCGCACGGTTTTTATAATTGTTTTTTGTTTCATAATCTGAATTGAACTGTTTTGATTCAATTTTTTGCAATTTTTAGGTTGGAGGGTTCAATGGTCGGAGAGGTATCTAAAGTTTCAGGCTTACTGTTTTTAATTAGAGTCAGCATCTCTCATTGCTTGCTATCTGTTGTAACTAGCCTGCTAATCCTTTCGTCTTCTGTATTTGCAGCGGATGGTGCCGGTCGTCGTGACCCGGCGCCGTTGCCTGATGACATCGCACAGGCGATAGGGCGTCGTGCGGTCAGGCAGCAACACCCGATTGTTACCTCTCTTGCAAAACACCTTGATGAGGCGGTGGCTCTTGTAAAACAGCTGGAGGAGGCAGATCAGGAAGCTGATCCGGTTGTTCACGAAAATCGTGTTGCAGCAAAAAAAATGCAACTCGCAGGGAAGCGCCAGGAACTGCTGACGGTGCGGGATGAAGTGCGGAGTCGTTTTTCAGAGACGCGTAATAAGCTTGTTTCATTGGGTGCCACAGATCAGATGAATGCTTGGGACGCTTTGCTTTCTAAAGTAGAGGAACGATTCGAGCGTATCGGCAGCGCCCTGGAAAAAATACATACAAGCATTGCAAGACCCGAACGTATAAGTGCCAATACCAAGGCTCGTCAAGAGCTGTTTGAGCTTCACGAGAAAGTGAAAGAGCAGGATAACGTATCAACAAACAAACATCTTCCCACCGTACGGCCGAATATAACTTCCCGTTCCCAAAACTCGCTTCCCACAGAATCCGCTCCCCCACCAAGTTACATGATTTCGCAAAAGCGTTCGTTGAACAATGTGTATGCCTTTGCTGGCAGCACCCTTCTTGCTCCGCCTGATACACCTACGGAAGCTCTATCCTGTAACTACAATGCGGCTGATCTCGGAGAAAGCGACGAGGTGTGGCTTAATCAGGAAATAAAAGACTTGGCGGCAAAGCTGGGCTATTCTCCTGCTAGGATATTCGAATACGTCAGCAACAACATTAAACTCGACCCCTTCTATGGTTCGCTCAAGGGCTCCGATGGCACACTGGTATCAGGTTCGGGGGGGGCTACTGATCAGGCTTCTCTTCTCATTGCTCTTTTGCGGGCTTCAAATATTCCGGCACGGTATGTAAAAGGCTTTATTTCGACGGATTATGCCACTGCCAAAAATTGGTTTGGAGTCAAAGGCAATTATGCAGCTCGTGTTTGGTTGGAAGGCTCTTCGAATCCATTTGTGGCTGAGGATACAAGTGCGTCTCCTTTGGGATTCATGCACGTTTGGGTCGAGGCCTGTGTGCCATATGCCCATTACCGAGGGGCTCGCTTTGATAACGCAGGCAATCGCTGGATTCCGCTTGATCCCAGCTTTAAAGTAAAAAACTACCTAG
>JBAYTT010000071.1:0-16974 GCA_041675485.1 Pelobacteraceae bacterium
CGATCCCGGTGCGGTTCTGAAAGTTACGTCACCCGGTATCAAGCAGGGTGACTACGGCTACCTGGGCATAATTGAAGATGGTAAATATTACTATCAACTTGCCGGCAATGCCGCCTCTGTCCAGTCGTTGGGCAGAGATGATACCGTCACGGACCGGTTCGACTATACAGTCACCGACGGTACCTCCGCCGCCTCATCTACTCTGGTTGTTTCCATATCCGGAACCAACGATGCGCCGATTGTGATCAAACGCCTGGCAGACAGGGGCCTGACCTCAAGCAAAAACTTCAGCTTCAGACTGCCTGAAAACAGCTTTACCGACGTTGACAAAGGGGATGTGCTTACCTACACCGCCACCCTGGCAAACGGAAGCGCCCTTCCTGACTGGCTGAAATTTGATGCCGCCAGTGGTACGTTTTCCGGTAAGGCTCCTAAAACAGTCCGCGACCTTGATATCCGTGTCACCGCTACAGACAAAGTCTCTGCAAGCGGCAATACGGATGGGAGCCTCTCTGTCTCGGACACATTCAGCCTCTCTATCGTTAAGGGCGATTCCTGGGTGAGAGAAGAGGATGATGAGCCATCGCATGAAGAGTGTGATGACGGGAATGACAGCGTACCCACCGAACCACATTTTCCCGGCAGACAAGACCGTCATGAAGAGGAGGGCGATCGACGCAAGGCGGCTGATCAATCCAGTAAAAATGACGACCACAGGCAACAGCCGGATTTTGAACAACTCTCGACCTCACCCGCGCCTTACCTGAATTCGGAACAACTTGATCGTCACCTTCACCGATTCGATCATATGACCGTCAGCTTGGATGACCAGAGTATTGCTGCCCGCTGGCAGGCCATAGACAGGGCCATTTCCCTGGATCTGGCCAATTCCGATGACTGTTATCAAAATTTAAAACTGGGCGCAGATCTCAGTCATCTTGGAAGCAATGGAGAAGGGATGACAGGTGGAAATGGATATGGCATGGGAAACATGGCCATCGCCGCAGGCAGTGGCACAAATCTGAAAGGTTTTAATGGACTTAAAGAGGGGCTGCATTCGCTGTGAGTTTACTGCGAAAAGCCATGAGGCTTCATAAATGATGCGCTTTTTGTTTGCCTGGGAACAGGGGGGCAACCTTGGCCACCTGTCTGTCATGCTGCCCATTGCCCATACTCTGAGGGAGCGTGGACACGATATTCTCTTTGCCGTCAAGGAGGTGGGAACATCCCACCATTTCCTTGATGGCAAAGGGTTTAACTATATTCAGTCCCCCGTTCCCATTGGTCTGAAAAAATCCCGTTGTGAGGCGGCGAGCTTTGCGGATGTGCTGGATGAAGCCGGTTTTGGTGATGCAATCATCCTTGGAGGGATGATAAGAGCCTGGCAGACTGTTATTGCTCTGTACAAGCCAGATGTGATTCTGTCCCAGCATGCTCCCGCCGTCATACTGGCTGCCGGATTGTTCGGCATCCCCTGCCTTAAGCTGGGGATGGGGTTTGAATCGCCTCCGGATATCTCTCCTTATCCATGTTTCCGCCCCTGGCTGTCACTGACCAGGGATGAGCTTCTAAACACTGAAAACAGGCTGCTGGACAACGTCAATCGGGTTCGAAATATTTTCGGCGGTTCTCCATTAGCCAGTTTGCATCAGGCGGTCAGGGCTGATGTTTCTCTACAGGCGGTTCTACCAGAACTGGCCCACTATCCGGACCGCAAAAATGGGCGCTATATCGGTCCGTTGTTTATTACTGAAGAAGGGGAAGCGGTGCAATGGGCTGGAGTGCGTGAACAGAGGATTTTCGTATATCTGCGTTCAGAAGTTGAAACATCCTTCATTATTGAAGCTCTCGATACATGCGGCGCCGAAGTGATCGCTTATATCCCTGGGCTTGCTGATGAATTAAAAGAAAAGTACGGCAAGGAAACCATGCGCTTTGCCTCCGATAAAGCAAATCTGTCAGGTTTGTTGCCTGAAATGACGCTGATAATACACAACGCGAATCTTGGAACGATGTCAGCGGCTTTGTTGTCCGGTGTTCCGAGCCTCTGCATCCCGACAACCATCGAGCAATGGATGAACAGTTGCAACCTGGAAAGGATAGGAGCCGGTATCGGGCTGCGTCGTGACCAGTTGGCAGTGCGCTTTGCAGCGTCATTGAATACGATGTTTTCAGAGCAGAGCTACAAGGATAAGGCAGTGGAGATATCAAAAAAATACAGTGGTTATGATCAGAAACAGGTTGTTAATCGACTTGCAAATACACTTGAAAAAATGAAATAGAAACAGAAGAAGGCGACCTTTCCATGAACTCTACAAAGCCCCCACAAAAAAACCGCATTGCCAGGATATCCGACCGCCTTTTCAATGTTTCCGAGACAGACCCCCTCGATTTTGCTCCGTCCATTGTCCGTCTTCAGGAAAAACCACCGGCGCCACTGGGGAGAGCCGTCCTTAAATCAGTCATGCTACTGTTTCTCGGCATCATTATCTGGGCAGTTTTTGGTCGTCTGGATATCGTTGCGGTCGCTGAGGGGAAGCTTGTTCCGCAAAGTTACCTGAAGATCGTGCAGCCGGCTGAACAGGGTATCGTCAAGGAGATTCTGATCAGAGAAGGTGAGCTTGTAAAAAAAGGACAAGTACTGATACGTATGGATGCTGTCATATCCAACGCCGAAGGGATGAGCCTGGCCTCGGAAGCAGGCAAGTATCGTTTGGCTCTGCGACGTATAGACTCCGAACTGGGAGGGAAAGCATTCTTGAGAGAAGCGGGCGATTCTTCCGATGTATTTTCGCATGTTTTTGCGCAGTATCAGGCTAACCGGCGTGCATACGAAAGCCAACTGGAAGAGCAGCGTAGTGTCCTTGATAAAGCACAACAAGAACTATCTGGCGCCAGGGAGATAAAAACCAAGCTGGAGATGATTCTCCCCCATTACCGCGAGCAGGAAAGATCCTATGCAACTCTCTTGAAGGAAGGGCATGTTGCCCGGCTGGATGTAACCGATAAACAGCGAGAGCGCATCGAGAAAGAACAGGATTTGCGTTCACAGGAATTTGTTATCAAAAGCACCCAGGCAACGATCAACCAAGCAGAGAAGAAGATCAATCAGATCAGCGCCGATTATTATCGGCAATTACAAACAGAACGGGTGGAAGCAGCAGCCCAGCTTGAAAAGATAAATCAGGAACTGGCAAAACAGCAGTATCGTAATGAACTGCTTGAATTGAAAGCCCCGCAGGACGGAGTAGTCAAGGACCTTGCCACCCATACGGTCGGCACGGTTACTACTCCCGGCACCATCCTGATGACTCTGATCCCTCAAAACGAGTCACTGAGAGCAGAAGTCTGGGTAACCAATGAAGACATCGGTTTTGTGCGGCCCGGTCAGAAGGTCAAGCTCAAACTCAGCGCCTTTACCTTCCAGAAATATGGGATGATCGACGGGTTGGTAGAACACGTCAGCGCCGACTCCAGTGATAACGGCAGCAACGAGAAAACAGACCCGCTTACTGGAGCGAACGGCAAGGGCGGTGGAAAGCTGGTTTACAAAGCTCTGGTAACAATGACAAGCCAGCAGCTTGAAGTGGGTGGAGTACATCACAAGCTGACACCCGGTATGCAGGCATCAGCCGAAATAAAGCTGGGTACCCGTTCTGTGATGGAGTATTTGTTCTCGCCTGTTACCAAGGCGTTTCATGAGGCAGGGAGGGAAAGATAGCTTCGCCTGCCTTTGATCTTAACTCTTGATGCGGAGTTCCCCGTTCTCCAATTCCACCCTCAATGTTCCCCCTTCAATCACATCACCACCGATTATCGCCCTGGCAACCCTGGTTTCCAGTTCGCGTTGGAGGTAGCGTTTCAGCGGACGGGCACCGTAGACCGGATCATACCCTGCCTTGGCAATAAACCCCAACGCTTCTTCGCTGATTTCAAGGGTTATGCGCTGATCTTTCAAGCGCTGCTTGAGCTGTGCCGCCAGCAGATCGGCAATTTTCTTCACCTCATCGATGTGCAGCGGTTTGAACAGCACGATGTCGTCGACCCGGTTCAAAAACTCGGGGCGGAAACCCGCTTTGAGCTCGTTCATGACGTTCTTGCGGGCATCTTCCCGTATATCACCCTGCGGAGTGATACCATCCAGCAGATAGGCCGAGCCGATGTTGGAGGTCATGATGATGACGGTATTCTTGAAGCTGACCGTGCGGCCATGACTGTCTGTTACCCTGCCATCGTCAAGAATCTGCAGCAGGATATTGAACACGTCAGGGTGAGCCTTCTCAATTTCATCAAACAGCAGGACACTGTACGGCTTGCGCCGGACTGCCTCGGTCAGTTGCCCCCCTTCCTCATAGCCGACATAGCCGGGAGGAGCGCCGATCAGGCGGGAGACGGCAAACTTTTCCATGTACTCGGACATGTCGATCCGCACCATGTTATCTTCCGAATCGAACAGCGCTTCCGCCAGGGTGCGGGCCAATTCGGTCTTGCCGACTCCGGTCGGGCCGAGAAAGATGAAGGAACCTATCGGACGGCGCGGGTCCTTGATGCCGGAGCGGGCGCGCAGGACGGCATCGGATACGAGTTGCACCGCCTCATCCTGGCCGATTACCCGCTGATGCAGGATGTCTTCCAGGCGCAGCAGTTTCTCCCGCTCGCCCTCCACGAGGCGCAGTACCGGAATGCCGGTCCAATGGGCGACGATCTCGGCTATCTCATCTTCCGTGACCTCTTCGCGTAGCATCTTTTGACCACCCTGCTTCTGGGCCAACCCGGTTTCTTCGTTTTTCAGAGCGGTTTCCAGGCCGGGGAGTTCGGAATACTTGAGCTTTGAAGCCTGTTCCAGATTCCCGGCCCGCTCGGCCTGCTCGATTTCCCGGCGGGTTTTTTCGAGCTGCTCGCGCAAACCCTGCACCCGCTGTATTGCTATTTTTTCGGAATCATACCGGGCCCGCATGCTGTTGGCCTTTTCACGATCATTTGCCAGTTCCTTGCGCAGGATATCCAGGCGTTCCTTGCTGGCTTTATCCTTCTCCTTTTTGAGCGCAACCTCTTCAATTTCCAACTGCATCACCCGGCGGGAGATGGTGTCCAGTTCCGACGGTAATGAATCGATCTCTGTTCTGAGCATGGCACACGCTTCATCGACCAGGTCGATTGCCTTGTCCGGCAGGAAGCGCTCGGTGATATAGCGGTTGGAGAGGGTTGCGGCGGCCACCAGGGCATTGTCCTGAATGCGCACGCCGTGATGCACCTCGAAGCGTTCCCGGAGCCCGCGCAGAATCGACACGGTGTCTTCAACAGTCGGTTGCTCGACCAGCACCGGTTGAAAGCGCCGCTCCAGGGCCGCGTCTTTTTCAATATTCTGCCGGTATTCATCAAGCGTTGTGGCGCCGATGCAGTGCAGTTCTCCCCGGGCCAGCATCGGTTTCAGCATGTTGCCGGCATCCATTGAGCCTTCGGTCTTTCCTGCGCCGACAATGGTATGCAGTTCATCAATGAACAGGATAATCTGCCCGTTCGCTTCCTTGACCTCGTTCAGCACCGCTTTCAAGCGCTCTTCAAATTCCCCGCGATACTTGGCTCCGGCGATCAGTGCTCCCATGTCCAGGGCAAAGATGACCTTGTCTTTCAGTCCCTCCGGCACGTCACCCCTGACAATACGCTGTGCCAGGCCCTCGACGATGGCGGTCTTGCCGACCCCCGGTTCGCCGATCAGCACAGGGTTGTTCTTGGTCTTGCGAGACAGTACCCTGATTACTCGCCGCACCTCCTCGTCCCGCCCGATGACCGGATCAAGTTTGTCCATTCGGGCCATTTTCACCAGATCACGGCCATACTTCTCCAGCGCTTCATAGGTGGCCTCCGGATTGGCGCTCTGCACCCGCTGGCTCCCTCGCACTTCGGTCAATGTTTTCAGGAAGCGTTCGTGGGTGATGCCGGCCTGCTTGAGGATTCGGCCGGACGGTACTTTCTCACCTTCAGCCAGCAGTGCCATGAACAGGTGTTCCACCGAAACGTATTCATCTTTCAGGCGCTTGGCTTCATTCTCCGCCGCCACCAGGATGCGCGACAGCCGCTGAGAAACATAAATTTTGCCCGCTTCCGCGCCCGGTCCCGATACTCTCGGTATTCGGTCAAGTGCCGCTGTAACCTCATTTTTAACGATATCCGGTCTGATGTCCATCCGTTGCAACAGGCGTGGCACCAAGCCGTCATGCTGGTCAAGCAGTGCCCAGAGCAGGTGTTCACCATCCACCTCGACGTGGCCGAATGAAACGGCTTTGTTTTGCGCTTCGGTAAACGCTTCCTGGGATTTTTGGGTAAGTTTGTTGAAATCCATGGCTGTGCCTCTTTTGATGCTTATGTATTCTACGTCTGTTTAAGAGTTAAGCATGGGGGGAGTGGAAGTCAAGCTGTTGAGGACATAATTAGAATTATCCCTTGATGCGAGATGCGCTTTTGATCAAATGAATATAAATACTTTATAATTTTACAGATGTTTAATAATTGTCTGTTTTACGGTAATATATCGTGGATTTAGCTTGTATCAAGGGGTAGGTATGACACGAATTACCAGCAAGGGACTCTCTATCAGAGCAAAAATAACTAGTTACGCAACAATCATCTCAATCGCCGTACTGGCGGTGGCGTCCGCCATTTCGTTCCAACTCTTCAGTACCCAATTCAAACAAGCCATTGAGGACAGCCAGTATCGTCACCTCTCATCCATGGCGGTGCAGGTTGATGCCCGCCTCCTTCTCGCTCTGCATCAACTTGAAACGATTGCCGGTGAAATTGATCAGGATGATCTTTCCGCACCTGAAAAACTTCAAAAATATCTTGATAGTGAAAATGATGCCCGCTCGACATTTGATGCCGGTTTCGCCGTTATTTCCTCGGAGGGGCGCATGCTGGCCGCAAGTCCTGTGTCTCTGGCGGTTCGCGGCGAGGACTATTCTTTTCGTGACTACGTCATACGCTCACTGACAACCGGCAAACCTTATATCTCCACCCCCTTCAAAACGCTCACTCCTCCCTATGAGCCGCACATAGCTTTTTCCGTTCCGATCAGGAACAGCGCCGGACAAACGGTCGCCTTGCTGGCCGGGCTGCATAATCTGCATCATGGCTCGTTCCTGCAGTCTCTGGCTGAACAGGGTGACACTAATTCAGGCTACACCTTTATCGTTTCTCTCGACCGCATCTTTGTGGCATATCCCGACAAGTCGCGTGTCATGGAGCAGATCAAGCCCGGCATAAATATGGGGTTTGACCGGGCGATCTCAGAGGGTTTCGAAGGTTCCCTGGAGAATGTGAATTCAAAAGGGGTAGCTGGTATATCCTCGTTCAAGCGGCTGAAAAATGCCGACTGGTATCTCGGTTCGCATGCGCCGATAGCCAGGTTGTATCGCCAACTGGTTACAGCCGAGCTTCAACTCATCGGTGTCTTTGCGCTTCTCGGCCTTTTTGCCGGTCTTGTCATGTGGCAGGTGATGGGAAAAATCATGTCGCCGTTGCAAATGGTAATTAACCAAATCGGCAGTATTAACACCAGGACAGGAGAAGATCGATTACTCCCGGATACTTTTTCCGGAGACTTGGGCCGGCTGAGCTGCGCCTTCAACAAAATGGTGTCGGAATTTGATCTGCAGGAAGAAGCTCTGATCCGTATGCAGGGTGAGATGCAGCGCCAGAAGGCCTTTGCGGAAGGGGTGCTCAACAATGCTGCCGTACCGATTTTTGTTCTGGATGTCGATCACCGGATTATTGTCTGGAACTGTGCCATAGAAGACCTTACCGGTTTGCTGGCGGAAGATATGATCGGCACCAGCAGCCAGTGGTTCCCTTTCTATGCAAATGAGCGCCCGGTGCTGGCCGATCTGGTCTTGTCGGCGGATGAATCGCAGCTGGACGAAATGTACGGTACGTACCGCATGTCACAGCATGTATTGGGTGGGCTTCAGGCCGAAGGATGGCTTGAAAACGTCGGTGGCCGGCGCCGTTATCTTTTGTTTGACGCCGCGCCGGTTTTTGACGCGAATGATGTCAAGATGGGAGTTATTGAAACTCTCCTCGACATCACCGAGCGCAAACAGTCGGAAGCCGAACTGACAAAAAGTCGCGAAGAGTTGCAGCGTAAGCATAATGAATTGAGCGAACTGTTTGCTCAGGTCGAGATCGGAAAACGAGAATGGGAAGACACCATGGACAGCCTGTCGGAAATGGTGCTGATATGCGACCAGTTTGGTGTTGTAATCCGGTGCAACCGTGCCGTTACAGTTTTTACCAAACTTTCATATGGCGAAATTGTAGCGGTTGAATGCATGGAGCTGTTTGCACGGGTAGGGCTGGAGATAACCGGATACGACGGAAATACCGGAAAGTTGGAATGCGATGGTGGACAACGCCACTTCGAACTGCTCTCGAACGAGCTGAAACAGATCGGATCGGATGAGATCAGGGGGGTTGTCGTTACTATTCATGAAACGACGGAACTTCTCAAAATGAATGAAAAGCTCCAGCAGGCCTACGCCGAGCTACAGCAGACCCAGGCGCAGATTTTCCAACAGGAGAAGATGGCATCCATCGGCCAACTGGCGGCAGGTGTTGCCCATGAGATCAACAATCCGATGGGGTTCATCTCCAGTAACCTGACCACCATGGGCAAATACATGGAAAAGATCAATGCGTTCGAGGCGGCCCTGATTGGAGCGGTCCAGACCAAAGGCGATATGGAGACTGTTGCGACGTTGAATGAACTGCGCAAGAAGATGAAGATCGAATTCATTCTTGATGACATAAAGAGCCTGCTGGACGAATCACGGGATGGCGCCGAACGGGTGCGGCGGATCGTGCAGGATCTGAAAAGTTTCTCCCATGTTGACGAGGCCGAATGCAAGCCGGTCGGCATCAATGAATGCCTGGACACAACTCTCAATATGCTGCGTAACGAAATAAAATATGTCGCGGATGTCGAACTGGAGTATGACCCGGATCTGCCGATGCTGCTCTGCTTTCCCCAACAGATCAACCAGGTTTTCATGAATATCCTGGTCAATGCCGCCCATGCGATTGAAGGTCACGGCACTATCAAAATCAAAACGTTGAGCGAATCGGATGATATTGTTGTACGGATCAGCGATACCGGCAAGGGGATCGCACCCGAAAACCTGACCCGGATATTTGAACCGTTTTTCACCACCAAAGAGGTCGGCAAAGGGACCGGGCTCGGGTTGTCGATCAGCTATGATATCATCAAGAAGCACGGCGGAGTTATGAACGTCGAGAGTGAGGTTGGCGTCGGCACGACGTTCATTATCCGTTTTCCCTTGAACCATGTTTTTGAAATTGTTGAGACGAAGTCGTAAAGAACGTCCGCACAATCCATATGAGGAAGTAGCATGAATATTTCACCTGCGGCACCACGTATTTTAAAACCGGCAAACCTCTTCTTTCGTTTGCTGCTGATTGTCTTTTTGATTGAAACGGTGGTGATGTATCTGCTGGATGCCTTTCTGCAAGGTGTCCCTGCGCATATTCAGAACATTTTAGATTCCTTGAGTTTATCTGTTCTGAGTGCACCGTTCATATGGTGGCTCATTGTCAGGCCGTTTCGTGATCTTGCCTTGACCGAGAAGCTTCGAACCGAACAAATTCAGGCCTCCGCTGCTCTGGCGGAACAGAAAGAATTTGCCGAAAGTTTGATACGTAACAGCGCTGTTCCGTCGTTTGTCATCAACACCGATCACAGGGTGGTGATCTGGAACCGGGCGTGCGAAGAACTTACGGGCATCAAGGCAGAGGAGATGCTTGGTCTCGATCAGGCTTGGAAAGCGTTCTACAAGACGAAGAAACCCGTTCTGGCGGAAATCGTCATAAACGGGACTCCGGATACGATGCCCGATTATTACCATGAGTTTGGTAAATCCGCTTTTATCCCGGAGGGATTGCAGGCTGAGGGTTGGTATGAAGATATGAACGGCCTGGATCGCTATCTCGTCTTCAGTGCTGCGCCGGTGCGCAATAACCGAGGAGAACTGCTGGCCGTAATTGAAACGTTTGAAGATGTTACCGAACGTAAATGTTATGAAAAACAACTGGAATATCAAGCGAACCACGATGGTCTGACTCATCTTCCCAACCGTAACGTTCTCGTTGACCGTATCCATCAGGCATTGCTCATGTCACAACGTAACGGCCAACGGGTGGCAATATTTTTCATTGATCTGGACAACTTCAAGTTCATCAATGACAACCTTGGGCACGATGTCGGCGATGAACTGCTCAAGTCCGCTGCCGAGCGACTCGTTTCCTGTGTCAGGGCCGGTGATACCGTGGCGCGCCAGGGGGGGGACGAGTTTATTGTCATGGTTTCCGATGCCGAAGTTGACGCTGTCGCCGACCGTATTGCCCGATCGATTCAGGATGCGGTCTCGAAACCATTCATGGTAAATGAACACGAGCTTGTCATTACCTGCAGTATCGGTGTCAGTATTTCACCCAGGGACGGGGAGGATGTGCAGACCCTGATCAAGCACGCCGATCTGGCCATGTACCAGGCCAAGGAGCAGGGACGGAGCCGGACCCGATTTTTCACCAGCGAGATGAATGTCCGTTCTCTCTCCCGCATGAACATGGAAAAACATTTGCGGCGGGCTCTTGAGAGAAACGAACTGTTCCTCTGCTACCAACCCAAGGTGAGTCTGCGTAGCGGGCAGATAACCAGTATGGAGGCGCTGGTCCGGTGGCAGAACCCAGAATTGGGACTGATTTCCCCCGCCAGTTTCATTCCGCTCGCCGAGGAAATCGGGCTTATCGAGCCGATCGGTGCGTGGGTACTGGAAACCGCGTGCAGGCAAAATCGTGAGTGGCAGGACGCTGGTCTGCCGGCGATTCCGGTTGCCGTCAATCTCTCGGCATACCAGTTTCGCCAAAAGAATCTCGCTCGGGTCGTGGAGCGGATCTTGAAAAATAGCGGTCTTGAACCCTGCTGCCTTGAGCTGGAGATCACCGAAAGCCTGGTCATGCAGAATCTGGACCGGGTGACCACCATTCTTAACGAGTTGAAGGAGTTGGGGACAACCCTGTCCATGGATGATTTCGGTACCGGCTATTCCAGCCTCAGTTACCTCAAGCGTTTCCCTTTCAATAAACTCAAGATAGACCAGTCGTTTGTCAAGGATATCACCACCGACCCGGACAGCGCGACGATTGTAAAAACCATCATTGCCATGGCCCACAATCTGCGTCTGAAGGTAATTGCCGAGGGGGTGGAGAATGTCGGGCAATTGAATTATCTGCGGCTGCATAATTGCGACGAGATCCAGGGGTACCTCTTCAGCAAGCCTGTTGTTGCCGATGATTTTCGTTCCCTGCTCCGCGAGAACAGGATCTTGACCTTTGGCGACTATGAGGAGAAGCGGGAGAAACATACCATTCTTGTTGTTGATGACGAACTGAATGTTGCAACATCGCTGCAGAGAATGCTTGTCATGGAAGGTTATACGGTGCTGACTGCGCCGAGTGCGGCGGAGGGATTTGAGTTGCTGGCTACCAGTCGCGTCGATGTTGTTATCTCCGACCTGCGGATGCCGACCATGAATGGCAGTGAATTTCTCGACCGGGTCAAAATAATCTACCCGGATGTTGCCCGGATGATTTTGACCGGTGACCTTGATCTTAATGCCGCTACCGAAGCGATTAACCGGGGCACTGTCTTCAAATACCTGATTAAGCCTTGGGACGACAAGGTGCTTCTGGCGCATGTTGCGGAAGCCTGCCTGTTACATGACAAGCGTTAGTACTGTGTACACGTTCAAAACTTCGTAGGTTGGGCAAAGCAGAGCGTGCCCAACAGATCCGGCGGCACTGTTGGGCACGGCATGAAAACGTCTTTGCCCAACCTACAATTTAGGATTTTTTTGTTGGAGAACAGTGCATGAATCATGCTTCAATCAGTGACTATATGGCACATGGCTTCTGTTTTTCGTGGGAACCGGGACTTGTCTGGATTCATGTAGCTTCTGACATACTTACCGGACTGGCCTATTATGTGATTACCGTTGCCATGGGCTATTATGCCTATAAGCGGCGCGACGTTCCATTCATGTGGGTCTTCCTGCTGTTTGCGCTCTTCATTCTGGCGTGCGGCACTACTCACTTTTTTGCGGCATACACCGTGTACCGGCCTGAATATTGGCCCGAGGGTATTGTTAAGGCGTTCACCGCGTTAATTTCGATTGCAGCCGCTATCGTCTTTATCCCTAACATTCCGCACGCGATTGTTATGCCCAGTCTGGCTAAGACGGTGGCGGAAGTACAGCGGCTCAATTCAGAGCAGCAACGCAGCAAGGAACGTCTGCAGTGCGTAGTGAATGTGCTTCAGTATGACGCCGCAAACAAGCAGGATTTGCTCGACTTCGCCCTGAACGAAGCGCTCAGGATGACTTCCAGCAGGTATGGGTACATCTATTATTATGACGAGGAGAAGAAGCTGTTTACCCTGAATTCATGGTCGCATGATGTCATGCAGTCATGCCGTGTGGCCAACCCGGAGAGCCAGTATGAGCTTGATAAGACCGGCATCTGGGGAGAGGCGGTCCGGCAGCGGAAAGCGATCATGGTCAATGATTTTGCTGCGCCTGACCCGCTTAAGAAGGGGTATCCGGAAGGGCACGTACATTTGACCCGATTTCTGACCATCCCCCAGTTCGATCAAGGGCGAATAGTGGCGGTAGTGGGGATGGCAAACAAGGAAGATGCGTACGACGATACGGATCTGATGCAACTGACGCTTCTTATGGACGCTGTCTGGAAGGTCGTTGAACGCAAACGGATCGAATCCGAACTAACCCACAAGTCGGCGTTGCTCCGGAGCATTATTGATTCCATTCCGGATCTGATTTTCTTTAAGGATACCGGCAGTACCTATCTTGGCTGCAACAAGGCGTTCGAACATTTTGCGGGGCGAACGGAGCAGGAACAGGCCGACAAGACGGATTTCGATTTCTTTGACCAGGAGACGGCACGTTTTTTCCGTCAGAAGGACTGCGAGATGCTGGCTGGCGGTCAGGCGCGCAGCAACGAGGAATGGATAACCTATCCTGATGGTCGTAGGGTCTTGCTGGATACGTTGAAGACACCCTTCTGGGGGCCGGATGGCACTCAGTTGGGACTCGTCGGTATCAGTCGTGACATTACCGAGCGCAAGGAAAAAGAGCGGCAGATCGAGGAGAAAAATGCCGAATTGGAGCGTTTTATCTATACGGTCTCGCATGACCTGAAAAGCCCGCTGGTTACCATCTCTTCCTTTTTGGGCTACCTGGAAACGGATATCAAAAGCGGCGATGATCCCCGGATTCAACAAGACATCGGCTATATTCGTACCGCTGCGGATAAAATGGGGCAACTGTTGACTGAACTTCTGGAACTGTCCCGTGTCGGCCGGGTCATAGCCAACCCGGTGCGGGTGGAATTCCGGGAAGTTGTACAGGAGGCGCTGCAGTTGGTGGCAGGGCACATTGCCGAGCGGGGCGTACGGGTTGCCGTTGCTGAAAGTCCGGTCGTGCTCTGCGCCGACCGGTCGCGCCTAGTGGAAATATGGCAGAACCTGGTGGAAAACTCGGTCAAATATATGGGCGATCAGGCTGCACCGCTCATCGAGATAGGTGTGGAGGAACATGGGGAATCCGTGCAGTTTTTCGTACGGGATAACGGCATGGGAATTGATCCCCGCCATGCGGATAAGATATTCGGTCTGTTTGAGAAGCTCGACAAGCAGAGCGAGGGAACCGGCCTTGGTCTGGCATTGGTCAAACGGATCGTGGAGATGTTCGGCGGCACTGTCTGGGTGGAGTCGGAAGGGACGGGACGGGGCTCCTGTTTCCGGTTTACCCTGCCGGAGGCGCTGACAGATGGTCGGGAAGATCAGGTGAATCCGCTCGTATAGGGTTCGGAGGGCACCATTGATAGTATCGAGTGATAAAGTGCATGATGGAGATCCTGCAACGCGCCCTGATGTCGTGCCACCAGCGACGTTCCAGGTGCTGGTGATGGCAGGGGGAGGGGCGGCGGCTCTTCTCGGCTGCATTGCACTTGCGGGGTGGCTGCTTGTTCTGCCGCGTTTGACCAGCCTGGGCCAGGGACTGATTCCAATGGCGCCCAGCACCGCCATGCTGTTTGTCGCTTACGGAATTATACTCATGATGGTCAGTCGTGCTGCGAGCAATCGGTGGTCAAAACTGTTCTGCCAGTCTGTTCTTGTTGTTGGCGCGTTAATTTCCTTAGTACTGTTCTCTCTCTCATGCAATAATATTTTTCTGGATATCGAACACCTCGGTATTCATGCCATGGGGGCCGTGGACGGCACTCCAATTGGGCATATGTCACCAATTACGGCAGTCTCGTTTTTGCTGATCAGCCTGTTGTCCCAGGCTTTAATAACCGCCCGGCCCGGCAGAGCCTGGATGGCTAAAACAACCTGGTGGCTTGCAATTGGCCTGCTAGCAACCTACAGCATGCTGATTCTTGCCTATTTTTTTGGTACTCCGATGTTTTACAGCGGAACCTTCATTCCGCCTGCTGCAACCACGAGCCTGGCCTTTTTGGCTCTCGGAACCGCCCTGATTGCGCTTGCTCACCCGCTTGCCTGGCCCGAAACTGGTAGCCACGATCTGGGCGAACGTTTTTTTTCCAGTGCCCTGATTGTGGTATTTATCTTCCTGGTGGCAGGGATAATCTCAGCCGGTTATTTCTATCACCGTAAACATGAAAAACAATATCTGTTCGAGATAGAGCGCCAGTTGTCAACAATTGCCGGGTTAAAGATGGGCGAATTGCTGCTTTGGCGCGAGGAACGCCTGGCGGATGCCGGCCTCTTTTATGATAACAGAGCCTTTGAAAACATCGTAAAGGACGTTATCGAGCATCCCGAGGCGGCACATGCCCACCGAGAAGCTAACGCATGGATAAGTCGGCTTCAGTCGAAACGCAATTACAACGGAATATTTTTGCTGGATTCCCAGGGCAAGAGCAGGTTGTCTATACCCGAGAAGAGCGCCGCGCCTCTCTCCCGGTATGTCCATGATAAGGCGCTCGAATCCCTGCGGACGAGGCAGGTGTCATTTGCCGATTTTTATCGCAACGAATTCAACGGGAAGATTTATCTCGGCATTCAGGTGCCGATATTTGATTCGGTGCACTCAGGCGAGCCACTCGGCGTACTTGTCATCAGGATCGATCCTGAAAAATACCTCTATCCATTCATCCAGAGTTGGCCCACCAGCAGTGCAACAGCTGAAACGCTGCTGATTCGCAAAGAGGGAAACACCGCTCTCTTTCTGAATGAACTTAAATTTAAAAGGAACGCGGCCCTGGACTTAAGCTTTCCTCTGGAAAGAACGGAGATTCCTGCCGTAATGGCCGCGTTGGGACGTGAAGGCATTGTAAGGGGCATCGATTACCGGGGGCATTCGGTCATAGCTGCATTGCGGGGCATTCCCGATTCTCCCTGGCGCCTTGTTACCCGTGTTGATGTCGATGAAGTGTACGCGCCGATGCGGGAGAGGCTCTGGATAACGGTGTTGCTGGTCAGCGCCATGCTTGTTAGCGCCGGTACCGGCGTCGGATTTGTCTGGCGCCAGCAGAGCAGCAGATTCTACCGGGACCGGTATGAGGCGGAATTGAAGCGTGTCGAACTGGAAGAGCGCCTGGTGAAAATTGCTGCCAACCTGCCCGGCGCGATTGTTCTGTACCAATTATTTCCCGACGGTTCCTCCTGTTTCCCGTATGCCAGTAACGGTCTGGAGGCGCTTTACGGGGTATGCCCGGAAGACGTTGCCCGGAAAACCTCTCCGCTGCTTGCCATGGTCCACCCCGATGATGCCGCTCAGGTTTCAGCATCAATCCGGGAATCGGCCCGTACTCTCTCGGCATGGCACAACGAACATCGGGTAATTAATCCTGACCGGGGAGTAATCTGGGTAGAGGGGAATGCCACACCTGAATTGAGGTCAGATGGCAGTGCGCTGTTGTACGGTTTTCTTACCGAAATTACCGGGCGTAAGGAAAAAGAGCGGGAGATAGAGATAAAGAACAGTGAGCTGGAGCGCTTTACCTATACGGTCTCCCATGATCTTAAGAGTCCGCTCGTGACCATCAAAACATTCCTCGGCTACCTGGAGGAGGACCTTGAAGTTCCGGATAAGGCCCGTGTTCAACAGGATCTGGGCTTTATGCATAACGCTGCTGACAAGATGACGCAGTTGCTTGACGAACTGCTGGAATTATCGCGCGTCGGTCGTCTCAATAATACTCCCCAGGAAGTTGCCTTCGGAGATCTGGCCCGCGAGGCTGTCGAACTGGATGCGGGAAGGATCAGTGCTCGAGGAGTTACCGTGGAGATCTGTGATTCACCGGTTGTCCTGAGGGGCGATCGGCCGCGCCTGGTGGAAATATGGCAGAATCTGGTGGAGAATGCCTGCAAGTTCATGGGTAACCAGGAAAAGCCCCGCATCGAGATCGGGGTTGACGTTTCCGGTAAGGAAGCGCTCTTTTTCGTCAGGGATAACGGCATGGGGATCGATCCGCGCTTCCAATCCAAAATCTTCGGCTTGTTTGAAAAACTTGAAGCGGGTGTGGATGGAACCGGAATGGGGTTGGCGCTGGTCAAACGGATAGTGGAGTTGTATGATGGCACAATTCGGGTCGAATCAGACGGGCAGGGGGAGGGTGCCACATTTTTCTTCACCCTGCCGGGAGCGATAAAAAATATTGAACATGGGTAGTTTTTTTATGAAAGGAGACAATATGGAAGGCGAACCAATTAACATTTTGTTGGTGGAGGACGATCCGGCTCATGCCGAGATCGTACGCAGGAATTTCGAAAAGTCCAGAATCGCCAACCGGCTGATTCATGTGTCTGACGGCCAGTCAGCGCTGGATTACCTGTACTGCCGTGCGGCGTTCAGCGAC
>JBAYTT010000072.1:0-16948 GCA_041675485.1 Pelobacteraceae bacterium
CGGAAAATCTGCGCACAAAAAAAATCGAAGCCATCGGCATCCTGGCGGGGGGGATGGCCCATGACTTCAACAACCTGCTGCAGGTTATCCTGGGATATGTCTCTCTGGCCCGCATGAATGCTGAACCGGGAAGCAAGACCGAGTCGCTGCTGGCGATTGTCGAACAATCATCCGAGAGCGCCAGAGAACTCGGCACACGGCTCCTGACCTTTGCCAAGGGAGGAGACACGTTTATGGAACCGGTGTCGCCCGGAAGGCTGATCAGGGAAAGAGTCGAAGCCGAGCTGAAGTCAATACCGGCGATCAAGCCAGTCATTGATCTTCCGGACGATCTCCCGCTCGTCATGCTTGATGCAGATCAATTCCATCAGGTGATCGTCAACCTGATTACCAATGCCCACGACGCCATGCCGCGGGGAGGCTCGTTAAACGTATCGGCATCCGTTGTTCCGCTCTCTGCGGCAAACAGCCTCGGACTCCCCTCCGGCGACTACCTGCACGTTATTTTCGCGGATACCGGAATCGGTATTCCCCCTGAAAATCTGCCGATAATTTTTGACCCGTATTTCAGCACGAAAGAGATGGGATGCCAGAAAGGGATGGGGCTTGGTCTGGCGCTCTGCCATTCAATTATCAGGCATCATCATGGCCATATTCAGGCCGAATCCAAACAGGGTGAAGGCACCCGGATCCATATATATATACCGATATACCATCCCGCGGAACAATCCTCCTGATCTCTTGCTCCCCGCATGTATTAGTTCACTCCGGTCGATAAATCTGATACCGTGTTGCCCGCACGCTATCTTAACCTGACCTGGACTCCCCTCTATGCATCACGGCGGAATTTACGAAGAAGAAATAGCCGGAAAAGCCTACGACACCGCCCTGCTGCGGCGTTTTGCGCGCTACGTTGCTCCTTACCGGTTGTCAATCACTGTTGTCGTGCTGATACTGCCGCTGGTCGCGGCCTGTCGATTGGCCCAGCCCTGGATTATCAAGATCGCCATCGACAGTCACATCATCACCGGCAAACTGGCCGGGTTGGAGAATATCGCACTCGGCTTCCTCGGTATTTTGCTGATTGAATCGCTCCTCTCCTTTCTGGAAGTATACCTGTTGCAGTCGGTCGGGCAGCGGGTGATGTCGGACATGCGCTCGGAACTGTACAGCCACGTCATGCACCTGCCGGTTTCCTGGTTTGATCGCGTACCCACCGGAAGCGCGGTCACCCGGCTGACCAGCGATATCGAGGTGCTTGGTGAAATGTTTGCCTCGGGAATCATCACCATCATCGGTGACATTCTGCTGTTGATCGGAATCATTTCCGTCATGCTCTGGATGAACCTGAAACTGTCACTGGTAACCTTTTCCGTACTCCCGATTCTTCTGTATGTCGCCTATACCTTCCGTCGCCGCATGAGAAAATCGTTCCGGGAGGTGCGAGCCCGCCTGGGAAACCTGAATGCCTTCCTCAACGAATGCATCTCGGGCATCAGCATCATCCAGATTTTCAACCGCGAACGGGATGAAGAACGGCGCTTCAGCCTCCTGAATGCATCGTATCGTGATGCCAACATGCCGGTCATTTTCTGGGATGCGTCTCTGTACGCCATGGTTGAAGCGCTCTCTTCGATTGCCGTGGCTCTGATCATCTGGTACGGCGGCAGCGAGATTTCATCGGGTGCTCTGACCTTCGGCGTGCTGGTCGCATTTATTCAGTATATCGAAAAGTTTTTCGCTCCCATCCGCGACCTTTCAGCCAAATATTCGGTCATGCAGGGGGCGATGGCGGCGCTTGAGAGGATATTTGCCCTGCTGGACACGCCAAAATCAGGTTTCGAATCCCGAAACTCACTCTCCCCTCCTTCCTCCGACAGTTCGCACTACCCGGAGAGGCCGGCTGCCACGGGATTGGCTGGAGTACCGCTCATCGAATTCCGCGATGTATCTTTTTCCTATCAGACCGGCACCGACATACTGAGCGGCTTCAGCCTTGCGGTCCACCGTGGCGAGCGGATCGCCATCGTGGGTGAAAGCGGCGGCGGCAAAACAACCATCACCCGGCTGCTGACGCGGCTTTACGAAATCGAGCGGGGCAGTATTTTACTGCAGGGTATCGATATTCGGGAACTCGATCTGGCACAGGTGCGCCGCCGGGTCGGCGTTGTACTCCAGGATCCCTGCCTGTTTGCCGGAAGCATCGAATTCAACATCAGCCTTGGAGATGCACAGGCACAAAAACGCGTACGACAGGCTGCGGCATCGGTCGGCGCCGATCGTTTCATCGACCGACTGCCGAGAGGCTATGACGAAGAAGTGCGGGAGCGGGGAAGCAATTTTTCCGTCGGGGAGAAGCAATTAATCTCATTTGCCCGCGCCGTGGCCTTCGATCCGGAAATCCTCGTACTTGACGAAGCCACCGCCAGTATCGACAGCGCTTCCGAGCAGATGATCCAGGACGGGATCAAGGGTATGATGCAAGGGCGTACCTCACTGGTCATCGCCCATCGCCTTTCCACCATTCAGGATGCCGACCGTATCGTTACCATCCATCATGGCAGAAAGGCTGAAGAGGGTACGCACGATGAGTTGCTTCGAGCGGGCGGGATATACTCCCGGCTGCATCAACTGCAGTTCAGTGAACCGTAAACAGTATCCTCCCGCAACTCGTATTGCATCTGCGTCAAGAAGCTGATACCCTGTCCCAATCAACGTTTCAGGAGCTTTCCATGTGCACAACCTGCGGCTGTCCAAGCGCCGATCATCATCACGACCACGGCAGCGATCATGGCCATACACACTCCCACGATCACGACCATTCCCACCAGCATGACCTTGGTTCCGGAACACGGACGACCATCGCCATTGAAGAAGATATCCTGGGGAAGAACAACCGGCTGGCGAGTTTTAACCGCGCGCTGTTCAAGGACAAGGGGATTTTTGTCCTGAACCTGGTCAGCTCGCCCGGTTCCGGCAAGACAACCCTGCTCGAACGCACCTTGCGCGACCTGTCGCACACGATGCGCTGTGCCGTTATCGAGGG
The DNA here is from genome assembly GCA_041675485.1 of Pelobacteraceae bacterium. Lineage (GTDB taxonomy): Bacteria > Desulfobacterota > Desulfuromonadia > Geobacterales > Pseudopelobacteraceae > JACRCG01. The sequence goes on from JBAYTT010000072.1 coordinate 3,047, forward strand.
GGACCAGCAGACCGACAACGATGCCCAGCGCATCGCCGCGACCGGAGTCCCGGTCCGCCAGATCAACACCGGCGCCGGATGTCACCTGGACGCAAAAATGATCATGCACGGCACCGACAGTTTTGATCTGGACCATCTGGATCTGCTCCTGATTGAAAATGTCGGCAATCTGGTCTGCCCGGCCGCGTTCGACCTGGGCGAGCACCACAAGGTAGCCGTCCTTTCCGTTACCGAGGGAGAGGACAAGCCGCTCAAGTATCCCCAGATGTTCCACAATTCAACTGTCATGCTGCTCAACAAGATCGACCTGCTGCCGTATCTCGATTTCGATGTCGAAAAATGCAAGGAGTACGCGCGGCGTGTCAGCCCCGACATCCTCATCTTTGAGGTTTCGGCCAAAAGCGGCGAAGGGATGGAGGCCTGGTACCAGTGGCTGAACGCAGGAGCAGCCCGCTGATACGCCAGCGGCACACGATTCAGGGGATCGTTCAGGGGGTCGGCTTTCGCCCCTTTGTGTATCGACTGGCGCATGAATTGAATCTGACCGGCTGGGTGCGCAACACTCCTGCCGGTGTTGAAATTGAAATCCAGGGAAGCGAACAGCAGCAGCGGGCCTTCGATGAGGCGTTCCGCACAACCCTTCCTCCGCTGGCGGTTATCACCGGGCAAACCTGCATCGATATCCCCCCCGGCACCGAAACGACATTTACCATACTGGCGAGCGGCAGCGGCGCTGCCGATATCCAGATAGCACCCGACTCCGCCCTCTGCCCCGACTGCCTGCGCGAGCTTTTCGATCCGGCCGACCGGCGCTACCGTTATCCGTTCATCACCTGCACCAACTGCGGCCCCCGCTACAGCATCATCACCGGAATCCCCTACGACCGCCCTAACACAACGATGGCAGGATTTCCGCTCTGCCCCGACTGCCTGGGCGAATATCAGGACCCGCTTGACCGGCGTTTCCATGCCCAGCCGATCGCCTGCCATGTCTGCGGCCCTCAGGTGAGCCTGATTACTTCGTCAGGAGAGAAGACCGCAACACATGACGGGGCGGTCACTCAGGCGGTCAGACTCCTGAAGTCCGGCGCAATCATCGCCATAAAAGGGATCGGCGGCTACCATCTGGCTGTCGATGCCTCCAACAACGATGCGGTCAAGCGCTTGCGGGAGCGGAAAAGGCGGGATGAAAAACCGTTTGCCGTCATGGCGGATTCGCTTGAAACCGTCCGGAAACTTGCACTGACCGGCGAGATGGAAGAACGGCTGATGAACTCTCCCGAAGCCCCGATCATCATTGTCAGAAAACGCCCCGGAACGATTCTTTCTCCCCTGATTACCCCCAACAACGGCTGGATCGGCCTGATGCTGCCATACGCGCCGCTGCACCATCTGCTCATGCATAAAAATTTCCAGGCACTTGTGATGACCAGCGGCAATATTTCCGACGAACCGGTCGCCTTCGAAGATGGCGATGCCCGAGAGCGCCTGTCCGGAATAGCCGACTACTTCCTGCTTCATGACCGCCCCATACACATCCGGAGCGATGATTCGGTACTGCGTGTTTTTCAGGGGAAACCGCTCTTTTATCGCCGGGCCCGGGGGTATGCCCCGCGTGCCGTTGCCCTCCCCTTTTCCGTGACGCCGCTGTTGGCGACAGGGGCAGAACTGAAGAGCGCCATCTGCCTTGCGGGCGGCAACCGCGCCGTGCTCAGTCAGCATATCGGCGACCTTCAGAATCGCGCCACCCTCGATTCGTTCGAACATTCCGTCACCCACCTGTCAACGCTGCTTGAGATCAACCCAACTCTGATCGCCTGCGATCTGCACCCTGACTACCTGTCATCCCGCTTTGCCGAGGATGCAGGTTTGCCGCTGGTCCGGGTGCAGCACCATCATGCCCACCTCGCCTCCTGCATGTCAGAAAACGGCCTGGATGGCGACGTAATCGGAGCAATCTTTGACGGTACCGGCTTTGGGCCTGACGGCACAATCTGGGGCGGCGAGTTTTTGGTTGGCGGGTACGCTGGTTATCGGCGCGCAGGACACTTCCGGACGGTGCCGATGCCGGGAGGAGATGCCGCGGTACGTGAGCCATGGCGCATGGCCATGGCCTATCTCTACCAGGCAGCGGGAGAAGGTGCCTTTACGCTCGATCATCCGGTTGCCCGATTGCTTCCGGAAAAGGAACGGGCGCTGTTCGCGCAGATGGTGAGGCGCGGGATCAATTCACCCCTGACCTCCAGTTGCGGGAGGCTGTTCGACAGCGTTGCCGCGCTGTTAAACTTACGACATCTTGTGTCGTATGACGGCCAAGGCGCCATTGAACTGGAGGCGCTGGCGGAATTGGCAGAGGGGGAACCGGGTGAGTACCGGTACGCCATGACGCGCCATGATGACGCTCCGCTCCAGCTGGATTTTTCCCCCATGTTTCCCGAGTTGCTGGCCGATCTCGCTGCGGGCATCCGGACCGAAGTCATCGCCCATCGTTTTCACCGGACCGTCGCCGCTGCCGCGACAGAGGCCTGCCTCCATATTTCTGAAGCGACCGGCCTGGACCGCGTTATTCTCTCGGGGGGCGTTTTTCAGAATCGCCTTTTGAGTGAAATGATATATACTCCCCTGACCCACAAGGGGCTAACCGTTTTCACCCATCGCCTGGTCCCGCCGAATGACGGCGGTATCGCCCTGGGACAGGCTGCAATCGCAGGAAGGAGAAAGGACTGATATGTGTCTTGGCGTGCCGATGAAAGTTTTGAGTAAAGATGGCGATTCCGTGGTCGCCGAAGTCGATGGGGTACAGAAAGAGGCCAGCGTCATGCTGCTGGAGGAGGATGTGGCGGTCGGTGACTACATTATCGTTCATGCCGGCTTTGCCATTTCCCGGCTGGATGAGGAATATGCGACCGAGACCCTTCGCTTGATGCGGGAAATATATTCTGATGAGGACATGGCATGAAATTCCAGGATGAATTCAGAGACCGGGCCCTCGTACAGAACATGGCCGGCAACATCCGCCGCATGGCGGAACATTTACCGGCGCCGGTCAACTTCATGGAAGTGTGCGGCACCCATACGATATCGATCTACCAGTACGGCATCCGTTCGCTGCTCCCCGATAACGTCCGGCTGGTCTCCGGTCCCGGCTGCCCGGTCTGCGTTACTCCGATCGGCTATGTTGACAAGGCGCTGGCCTGCTCTGCCGACCCACACACTATTGTCGCCACCTTCGGCGACATGCTGCGCGTTCCCGGCAGCTACTCGTCGCTGATGGAACAGCGGGCCGGAGGCGCCGATATCCGCATCGTCTACTCGCCGCTCGATGCTGTGTCCCTCGCGAAAAACAATCCGGAACGGAGGGTGGTTTTCCTGGGAGTCGGCTTTGAAACCACCGCTCCGACAATCGCAGTCAGCATCCTCGAAGCTGCCCGTCTTGGCTTGAAAAACTACTGCGTGCTCGCTTCGCACAAGACCATGCCGGTACCGATGGATATACTGAGCGGAGACCCTGACCTGAACCTCAAGGGGTACCTCTGTCCGGCCCATGTCAGCACCGTTATCGGCGGAGCCGCATACAGGCCGTTGGCGGAGAAATACCATATCCCCTGCGTCATAACCGGCTTCGAACCGGCCGACGTCATGCAGGGGATCGAGATGTTGCTGGCACAGCATCTGCGGAATGAAAGCACGGTTGAGATCCAGTACAGCCGTGCGGTTTCCTGGGAAGGAAATCCCAAGGCGCTCGCGATCCTTCATCAGCTCTTTGAGCCATGCGATGCGGTCTGGCGCGGTCTGGGGGTTTTGCCCGGCAGCGGCCTGGCGATCAGGCCGGAATTTGCCGCGTTTGATGCCGAAAAGGTTTTGACGCTGGATGTCCCGGAAGCGGTCGAAAACCCGGCCTGCCTCTGTGGAGAAGTACTTAAGGGGAAGCTGACACCGTTCGACTGTCCGCTCTTTGCCACACTCTGCACCCCCGAATCACCGGTCGGCGCCTGCATGGTTTCCAGCGAAGGGACCTGCGCCGCCGCTTACAAATACGGGAGATAACCTCATGTTTACGATGCAGGATTTACGCGACCATTACCGTTTTACCGATCAGGATGCCGAACTGCTTCTTTCATTGCAGCCGTTGGCGGAACAGCATAAAGAGCGTTTTTCACTCGAATTCTACGACTATCTCTACAGCCTCCCGGAAACGGCAGCGATCCTCAACAACAGCAACCGCCAACGGCTGCGGGAAATGCACACCAACTGGTTCATGTCGCTCTTTAGCGGAGTCTATGACAACCACTACATGAACCACCTGAACCGCATCGGCCACGCCCACGTCAAGGTCGGCCTCAGTGTCCACTTCGTCAACGCGGCAATGAACCAGATCCGCCACTTCCTGCTCGGCCTGATCGATGTCAATTATTCTGATCGCGAATTGCGCCGCGGCCTGCGGGAAGCGGTTGAAAAGCTTCTCGACATGAATCTCGATGTCATGAGCACCTCATACCGCGAAGAGGAGATGAAAAAAGTCTTCGTTTCGCGCAAAATCGAGTCGTTCCTGATCAAAGCCACCGAGCGTTTCACGTATGGCCTGAACCTGGCACTGGTGCTGGCACTGGCGGGCGTTTCCATTTCGGTCGTCATTCTCTTTGTCTGGGACATCCTCCATATTTTCCGGGGGGACATGGAAAAAGGGATACTCTCGGCACTTGGATCGCTCCTGATCCTCTGGATGATGATCGAGCTGATGGACAATGAAATAAAGAATCTCAAGGGGGGGAAATTCAACATCCTGGTGTTCATCGGCGTAATCATTGTCGCGATGATCCGCGAAATACTGATCTCGACGCTCCGCAAAGACGATCTCACCACCCAGGCTTTCCTGGCCGGCACCCTGCTGATTCTGGGGGTGGTCTACTATCTGGTATCACTGGCCCAGAAAGATAATTCCAAGGTTTGACGCATGGGTTCCTTTTCCCGCATTCTGGACGGTTTTTCACTTGGCTTTCGCTACCGCCGCGAACTGCGGCAACTGCTGGACAGCACGACACCACATTCAAGCATCCTTGAGCTTGATCCCGAGGTGGTGTACTCCTCAGGGATTACTGCCTTGGCACTCGATTTTGACGGGGTTCTGGCAGGTCACGGCTCCCCTGCCCCTCTCCCCGAGGCAGTAACCTGGATGCAGCGCTGCGAAGCGCACTTCGGCGGCAACAAGGTATTCATCCTCTCCAACAAGCCGACCGAAGGACGGAGACGGTGGTTTGCCGAGCGTTTCCCGGACATGCGCTTCATTTCCGGAGTCCGGAAGAAACCATACCCCGATGGCCTCAACAAGACAGGGGAACTCGCCGGAGTTCCCCTCTCTTCAATCCTGATGGTCGATGACCGCCTGCTGACCGGCTGTCTGGCCGCGCTGATCGCAGGCGCCCGCCCCTGTTACATCCGCCGCCCGTACGCCTCGTTCAGGCACCGTCCCGCTGCCGAACTGTTTTTCTGGTTGCTGCGTACCGGGGAGCGGCTGTTTGTGCGAATTGTTTCACTCTACTGAATTCAGGCCACGTTGCGAAATAATTTTTCGTCAGGCACCGGCAAAAACGATCACTCTTTGATGTATTTCTTTCCCTCTGTCTTGATGAAATCGATCAACTTTTGCACCGCTGCGGATGGCTTTCCCTTGGTAATAAGCAGAATCGGGCTGTTAGCTTCGGGAGAGGGCTTGATCCCTTTGACCGAGTCGTCAACCATGCCGAGTGGATCGATGCCTATCGCTTCCGGATTGGTCGCCACGGTATCCTTGATGCCCTTGTAGTCGGTAGTTTCAAGGTTTTCAGCGACAATCTTCTCGCCGTCCAGAATCAGCTTGGTGAAGAGGGCATTCTGGCCGGGGGAGTTTTTTCCCCACACAACGAGCACCGGAGCGTCCTTCCCCCCAACTTCTTTCCAGTTGGATATCTTGCCGGTGAAGAGCCCCTTCAGCTGCTCCTTGGTCAAGCTGGTGACCGGATTGGACGGGTGAAGAAGGACTACGGTTTTGTTCGTTCCGATCTCAATACTCTGCAGGGCCGCTTTATCGACAATAACGCCATCCTTGGCAGCACCGGCAATCATGCCATCCAGACCGACAGCGGATACCGCTACTTCCAGGTCTCCCTTCCACAGCTGTTTGAGGCCATCTTTAGGGGTGCTCTGCAGAATGATCAGGTTGTTACCGGTGGCTTTTTCAAAAGGCACTTTGACCGGGTTGAATACGGTTACGACGGATGCCCCGCCGCCGCCCAGCTTGATTTCGGCTGCAGCTGCCAGCGAAACGGAAAGCACCAGAGTTGTTGCTGCCAGTGCGGAAATACGTTTGAACATGAAGTTGTCCTCCCTTGGACTGGAATGCCTACTTGATGTATTTCGGGCCTTCAGTTTTGATAAAGTCGATCAGCTTCTGAACCTTTGCCGATGGTGCGCCTATGGTCAGCATGATGATTGGTTGCGATTTCATCGACAGGGTTTCAACCGATTTTACCGAAGCATCGATCATTGCAGCCGGGAGATAGCCGATAGCATCGGCGTTGGTGGCGATATTCTGGCGAAGGTCGGCAGCGTTTGAGGCATCAAGTGTGTCGATCGGGATTTTCTTTCCTCCGAGGAATGTTTTGGAAAACACTTCATTGCTGCCGGGGCTCAGGTTGCTGACCACGCAGAGGATCAGGGCATCTTTGCCGCCGACATCCTTCCAGTTGGCAATTTTGCCGGTAAAGATCCCTTCCAGCTGCTCCTTGGATAGTTTCACCACCGGGTTGGCAGAGTTAACAATCACAGCATAGTCAGCGGGATGTGCCAGCGGAATAACAGTAAATTTGTCGGGACTGTTTTTGAGCGTAATGTTGGCCTTCTTGATAACGCCCATCAATTCGTCAAAGGTGTGACCTGCTGTTGCCACTTCCGCTTCTCCGGCATCCAGCTTCTGGAACGCAACTTTTGAACCAGCAGCCGTAGCGTTCAGGGTAATGCCTGTTTTCTTTTCAAAGGCGGCTTTAACCGGGTTAATAACGGTGGCCAGGGAAGTTGACCCCCCGATCAGGTTGATGTTTTCTTCGGCAAACGCCATGCTTGAGGTTGCTGCGATTGCGGCCATGACGACGATTGCTGTGATCATCTTCTTCATCTTTCGTTCCTCCTGTGATGTGGTACTGTTTTTTTATTTTGTGACTGCCAGGAAATACAGAAGTTTCTTAACCTTGGCTGTCGGAACGCCCTTGGTGATAAGCGTAATCGGCCGGGCAATTTCCGGCGTTTCCGGCGAGCGGACGGACGGGTTCACAATCGCCTGCGGTCCGATACCGATTGCTTCCGGATTGGACGCCACGTTATGTCGGATATCTTCCGCGGTTGTTGCCGCAATTACTTCATCGGTAGGCTTGGTCCCGGCCATGATGTGCTTGACGAACATCGAATTGGTTCCCTGGGTTAAGCCACCCCATACGACAAGGATCGGTGAATCCTTGCCGCCAACCTCCTTCCAGTTGGAGATTTTTCCGGAAAAAATGCCGGTCAACTGTTCCTTGCTGAGCTTTGCAACAGGATTATCTTTGTGAACAATGACAATAACCTTGTCTTTTCCGATGATAACAGCCTGGTACGCTTTTGGGTCGGCCACTGCCACACCTTCCTTTTTCAGGAGCGCCATCCAGTCATCGAATGATAGCCCCGCTGCCGCGACATCAACACTGCCTCGCTCAAGATCAACAAAAGCCTGTTTAGGGCCATTGGAAATAATGGCCAAATCCAGGCCGGACGCCTTTTCAAAGGCTGCTTTAACCGGTTTTAAAACATTTTCTGTTGGAGCTGCTCCCGCGCCGATTTTCAAAACATCGGCCATTACCTGTGTTACACAGAGGAGACATAAAACGGAGCTGACGGCAACAATTCTAAGCATTTGAAACTCCTTTACCTGGGATGTTTTCTGCTCTTCCTGCCAGAGGCAACTTATCTATTCGTGCGTAGTTATGAGAATCATGATGAAATCTGTTACAGCCTGAACCAGCCGACCATCTGTTGCAGGTCACTGGCGAGGCGGGCAAAGTTTTCCGCCGTACCCTTGATCTCTTCGACCGACACAGTCAACTGGCGGGTGACGTCGTTGATACCAACCATGGTACGGTTGACATCTTCCGCGGTGGCGGATTGTTCCTCGGTTGCGGTGGCGATGGTCTGCACCATGCCGAAGACCTGCTCGACGTGGCTGACGATGTCGCCCATGGATTTGAGCGTACCGTCAACATGCTGAATGATCCCTTCTATCGCCAGACGCTCCTTCTTCATGATCAGCACCGATGCATCCACTTCTTCATGCATATCCTTGACGGTGCGGCTGATTTCACTGGACGATTCAATCGTGCGGTGTGCCAGCTGGCGGACACTGTCCGCTACAACGGCAAAACCGCGCCCCATCTCACCGGCGCGGGCCGCCTCGATGGATGCGTTCAGCGCCAGCAGGTTGGTCTGATCGGCGATATCCCTGATCATCTCAACGATCTCGTTGATTGCTTCGGATTTAGTTCCGAGCGCCTCAGTCTTTTCCGCTGACTGACGGACAATATCCGCGAAAGCAAACAGCTCCTTCGAGGTATCAACCAGAGCCTTCTGCCCTTCCAGCGCAATCTGTTTCATGCGCCCGGCCGAGTCGGAGGTATTGATAGCGTTGCCGGATACATCCTGGATAGTCTGCACCATTTCAGTCATGGCGGTAACAGTGGTTTCTATGCCGCTGGTCTGTGTCTGGGAATTGCGTTCCAGCTCGCCGGCGGTGGAGGCAAGCTCCCGTGAACTGCCGGCAACGGTGGAGGTAGTATCAGTAATGCGCCCGACCATATCGCGCAGGTTATGCACCATTTTATCCATTGCATTCTGCACCTGCCCAAACTCATCATTGCTTTTCGGGATGTCGCGAACATGGAGGTTGCCTTCGGCAACACTCTCCGCCACGCCAACCAGTGTCGTAAGAGGCCGGATTACGGAGCGGAAACTCCAAACTCCGAAGAATGTACCGATGATGGCAGCCACGGAACCGATGGCGATCAGCAGGATGATGCTGTTCTTGACCATTGTATTTACCATGCCGATGGCCTTTTCCTGCTCACCCTTTGCAGTACTGACGCTCTCTTTCCCCTTTTCCGCCTGCTTGAGCACAACCAGGCGCAGTTTGTCTCCGGACTTTACCGCCTGTTCTTTAGCGGCCAGATGTTTCTTGAGTGTATTCATAATGCCGTCGGCGGCATACAGATCGTTCCGTATGCTCCCCAGGGTAGCAACGACACCTTTGAGGATCTTAAGCTCTTCCCGTGCGCCCTGCTTGGTCAGCGCCTTTTCCACCGCGTCGGCGCGTTCAGTGATTCGGGAGAAGAGTCCGCGAATTTCGGGGTCAAGCTTGTCGATATCGGCAATGGAGTCCAGGGTGAAGAGCCTGTTAGTCTGTCCCTCCACCATCAGCCCCAGTGCCACCAGTTCCGAATTGTCGAGCAGAATTGAATTGGCCGCATTGGATTGCCCGTAGATACTCCCCTGCTTCTGGGTCTCGATTCCCACTTTTTCACTTGCCAGGGACGCTTCCTGGTCAAGGGTAAGGTACAGGGAATTCAGCTTTTCAGAGAGTTCCTTGCCGGATTCCGTTGTCTTGGCCTTTGATTCATCATCTTTGGCGGAGAGCGCCGTCGTTTGCAGCTTGATGAACTCCGTCAGCTTATCGGAGACAACCTTGGTATCCTTTTCGATTGACTCATTGTCGTTATGGTAGTCGTTCTTGGCTATACGTCCCAGAACCGAATTGACCTTCCCCTTGGCAATCAATACAGCGGTGCTTTTCTGCGCATTCTGAACGGTGATGAAAATCAGCTGCAGATCCTTGATCAGGTTGCGCAACTCTTCAACACTGCGGAGGCGGGAGGAGTAGCCGCCGGTATCCTTGAGCGCCGCGGCAAACGAATTGGCCCGACCGGTCTGGAGAATGCGAATTCGCTTGTCCAGATCCTTAAGGCGGGACGAAGATTCTTTCATCCTCAGGGCTATCCTGCTGTTTGCCTCAGTGGCGTCCTTACCGGTGGAAATACGCGCCGATGCAGCAACGAACAGCTCTTCAGCAATCTGGGACAGCTCTTCAGCCGCACCCATCTTGGTGTTGCTCATCTCTTCCAGCGACTGTTGGGCCGCCCTGACCGTAACCAACGCTTTGTCAGCCTCTCCCTTGAACAGCTTGTACTCTTCCGGTGTGCGGGCGGCACTGAGTTTGACCAGATCGGTGATGACACCCTGCAGCTCTTTCTGGAATTCCACCGTCCTGATCTGATAGGGGGTGCTTTTTTGGGTCAGATATGAGAGTTTGTTCTTGATGAAGGTCAGGCCGAAAACGCTGGTGATGACAATCGACCATACCGCCACCGCGCCGATGATCATATTGAGAATAAGTTTGGTTTTTATTTTCATTGATGCCATCCCTGATTAAGAAGTCTGTAGATGTTTGCCCTGAATTTTAATGAGTGACCCTACCATGGTTTTTGGGCTAATTCAAAAATAAAACAGGCAAACGGTTCATTTTGATGTAATCAAATGAGTGCCGGACATATGTCGCTTAGATGGTACAATTGTCCAAAGGAGGACTACCACCATGGAACAACGGATTACCGAACTGGAAATGCACTACATGCAGCAGGAAGTGACTATTCAGGAGTTGAATGAAATTGTCTGCCGCCAGCAACTGATTCTGGAACATCTGCAGCGGGAGTTTGCAGCGCTGAAGGAACAGTTTCTGGTCATGTCGCCGTCCGTGTCACGCGATCCTGACCAGGAAGAGCCACCGCCGCATTATTAGTTTTTCAGGGCCGGAGGCAACGTCATTTTCTTTTGACTTCTCCCTCCCCACTCTGCTACAAATCTCTCCACAATTGTCGTACCAACACGGTTTTGGTGCCGTGCCCCGCAAGGCACGGTTAAAAGGGAAGAAGGTTAAAATCCTTCGCTGTCCCGCAACTGTAACAGGCGATGAACGCCGCATGATGTCACTGGAGTTTTCCGGGAAGGCGCGGCTAGTAAGATGACCCTGAAGCCAGGAAACCTGCCACTCCGTTACAGTTTTGGGACCTCCGTGGAACGAGGGGCCGAAGCCCGATCGTTTCTGATTACCCGGTTTTCGAGCCCCAGTCCCTTTCACGGACCGGGGCTTTTTATTTTTCGTATCCTTTTTATCAGGGAAAAGAGGGCATCATGGCACAGACGATCTTCATTACCGGTGGCGCACGCAGCGGCAAAAGCACCTTCGCCGAACAAAGGGCTGTGGCGTTCGGGGCACCGCTCTGTTACCTGGCGACGGCCCAGGCGCTGGACAGCGAGATGGATGAGCGCGTACGGCGGCATCGTGACCGACGCGGCGCCGATTGGACCACTATTGAGGAACCGATCCATCTGTCTCAGGCGCTGGCGCGCTGTGACGGGCAGTTTGGGGTGATTCTGGTGGATTGCGTAACACTCTGGCTTTCCAACCTCTTGTTCAAGTATGAGGATGCCGGAGAGAATATCGAAGAGCGGATAGCCGGGGATGTTCAGCGACTTAAAGGCACGCTGCACGGGATGGCAACACCGGTCATTCTGGTCAGTAACGAGGTCGGAATGGGGATTGTTCCGGACAACAGCCTGGCACGGTTGTTCCGGGACATTGCCGGCACAACGAATCAGTCCCTGGCAGCTGCTGCGGATGAAGTACAGGCCGTTATCAGCGGGATTCCGCTAAAATTGAAATAGTCAACAGAGGAGATTTTTACATGGACATCATCAAGAACACACTGGCGCGTATCAAGCCGGTCAGTCATGACCTTTTGCAACAGGCGCAGGCACGGCTGGACAACAAGACCAAACCCCCCGGTTCGCTGGGACGACTGGAAGAATTCGCCCGCTGGGTCGTTGCCATCAGTGGCAATCCGAATCCGGATGTTTCAAAAAAGGTCGTTTTTACGTTTGCCGGAGATCATGGCGTCACGGAAGAAGGTGTCTCGCTGTATCCCCGCGAAGTGACCACCCAGATGGTACTGAATTTTCTCTCCGGCGGCGCCGGGATCAACGTGTTGACGCGCCACGTCGGCGCGGAAGTGCGCGTCGTTGATGTCGGGGTCGATCATGATTTTGCCGGAATTGCCGGTCTGATCCATAAAAAAGTTGCCCGCGGCACGAAAAACTTAGCCAAAGGCCCGGCCATGACCCGCGCAGAAACCCTTGCGGCTCTTGAAGTCGGCATAGAACTGGCCAATCAATGTCGTACCGAAGGGGTGGGACTGGTCGGCACCGGCGAAATGGGGATCGGCAATACGACGCCGTCATCGGCCATCATTGCAGCCATCTCCGGAAAAACAGTGGCGGAAGTGACCCATCGCGGCACCGGCATTGGCGATGAGGCACTGACCAACAAGATTCGCGTCATCGAGCAGGGGCTGTCGCTTAACAAGCCGGACCCGAAAGATCCGCTGGATGTATTGGCCAAGGTGGGCGGCCTCGAAATCGCGGCAATCGCCGGACTGGTGCTGGGATGCGCCGCCAATTCCATTCCGGTGGTGATCGACGGCTTTATCTCCACGGCCGGAGCTCTGATCGCTTCGGAACTGCATCCGAATGTACGGGACTATATCTTTGCCGCCCATGAATCGGTGGAAATCGGCCATAGCTTCATGCTGGAGAGGATCGGCGTTGAAGCGATTCTCGATCTCAAGTTCCGCCTCGGCGAAGGGACCGGAGCCGCCTTGGCCATGACGCTGATTGAGGCCGGAGTTAAGGTACTGAAAGAGATGGCGACCTTTGAGCAGGCCGGGGTGTCACAGGGATGAACAGGCACGGTTGAAAGATGAAGGATGAAAGTCACTCTTATTGAAAAGGATTAAATTCATGTCAACCCAGATCGAATCCGCCCGCCAGGGCATTATTACCCCGCAGATGCAGACCGTAGCCGTTAACGAGCAGCTTGACGCGGAGTACATCCGCCGGATGGTGGCTGAAGGAAAGATCGTCATTCCCTGGAACCACAACCGCAAGCCATCACGCATTGCCGGCATCGGCAAAGGGCTCTCCACCAAGGTGAACGCCTCCATCGGCACCTCCTCGGACATTATCGACTACGAAGCCGAAATAAGGAAGGCACTGGCAGCACAGGAATCCGGGGCCGACACCCTGATGGAACTCTCCGTCGGCGGCGATCTCGATCGTGTCCGGCGCGAGGTCATCGCCGCAGTCGATCTGCCGGTCGGCAATGTGCCGCTCTATCAGGCCTTCTGCGAGGCGGCCCGCAAATACGGCGACCCGAACAAGCTGGATGACGAAATGCTCTTCGATATTATCGAGCAGCAGTGTGCCGACGGCATGGCCTTCATGGCGGTGCATTGCGGCATCAACCTCTGCACCATCGAGCGATTGCGCAAGCAGGGATACCGCTACGGCGGACTGGTTTCCAAGGGGGGGGTCTCCATGGTAGCCTGGATGATCGCCAATAACCGCGAAAACCCGCTCTACGAAAAATTTGACCGGGTGGTGTCGATTCTCAAAAAATATGACACCGTACTATCGCTCGGCAACGGTCTGCGGGCCGGGGCGATCCACGACTCCTCGGACCGGGCCCAGATCCAGGAACTGATCTTCAACTGCGAACTGGCCGAGATCGGTCGCGACATGGGGTGCCAGATGCTGGTTGAAGGACCGGGACACGTGCCGCTGGACGAGATCGAGGGGAATATTCAGCTGCAGAAGCGGATGAGCGGCGGAGCGCCGTACTACATGCTGGGCCCCATCGCCACCGACGTGGCACCCGGTTTCGACCACATCACCGCCGCGATAGGCGCGGCCCAGTCGAGCCGTTTCGGCGCCGACCTGATCTGCTACATCACCCCG
>JBAYTT010000073.1:0-16917 GCA_041675485.1 Pelobacteraceae bacterium
GATCGCCTGGGTGCCGATCGGAGCGCTGGCCGGAATCCTGCTGATGATCGCCTGGCGGATGTTCGACAAGAACATGTTCCACCTCTTGCGCTACCGGTCCGGCAGGCTCGATTTCTGCGTCATTGCCGGGGTAATACTGGTTGCGCTGACCATTGACCTGATCGCCGCTTCCGGTGTCGGCATCGCCATGGCGATTCTGCTCTTCATCCGCGACCAGGTGCGTGGCTCGGTCATCCGCCGCAAACGCTACCTCAACCAGATGTCCTCCAAGACCCGCCGTCAGACCGCGGAGCGCGAAATTCTCAATCAGGATGGCGACCAGGCGGTCTTCTGCGAGTTGCAGGGCAACCTGTTCTTCGGTACCACCGACCAGCTTTTCAGCCAGCTTGAACCGGACCTGCGCACCCGCCGTTTCCTGCTGCTGGACATGCGCCACGTCCAGTCCATCGATTACACCGCCGTACACCTGTTCGAACAGATGCATGACCAGCTGGCGGAGCGGGGAGGGCGCCTGATCTTCAGCGGCATGCCGTCCGGTGTCCTGGAACAGCGGGATTTCGAACGCTATCTGGCGCAGATGGGGCTGGTCCGTGAAGGCGGGGGTGCCATGATTACCGAAACCCAGGACAGCGCCCTGGAGTGGATGGAAGATCGTATCCTGGAGGGGGCCGGAGCAATCGGGACCTGCCAGGAATGCCCGATGGAATTGAAGGAGTTCAGGCTGTTCCGCGAATTCTGCGAAGACGATCTGACCCGGTTGGCGGCATGTGTCAGCGAGCTGGCACTGCAGCAGGGTGAAAAAGTCTTTTGCCAGGGTAGCCAGGGTGATGAGCTCTTTCTGGTACGGCGCGGCAGCGTACAGGTCATGCTTCCGCTGGAGGGGAGCAAGCGCCACCATCTGGCCACCGTCGGGCGAGGCGGCTTTTTCGGAGAGCTGGCCTTCCTTGACCGTGGCATCCGTTCGGCGGACGTCGAGGCCAAGGAGGCCGTCGATCTCTATTGTTTGTCACGATCGCGCTTCAACGAACTGGCTCGTTCCAATGCTGCCGTGGGAGTGCAGGTCTTTGCACGTCTGGCGCTGGCAATTGCCGAGCGGCTTCGCCAGACCGATGCCGAACTGCGCATCCTCGAAGAGCGCTGAACGGTTGCCGGTCAGAAATGCCATAACGCCGCTATCCCCACATCCCGCCGTAACATCTCGCTGGACAGAGCTTCCCCCCCTCTGATAAAGTACTCGATCTCATGAAATCAAACGTCTCGTAACCGGCAGTCTTTATCAATACAAAGAAATGGCGGGCAGTTTATATGGATAGCTTGAATGGTAATTAGGAACGCGTGGCGTACATTGCTCCTGTCAGTTCTGATCTCCGCCTGTATCAGCGGGTGTGCCCGTCCTAAACCGACGGGCCATTTAAGCATTTACAATGACCGCTACGCGACCAAGAACAATCAACCGTCACCTCCCGTTGCTGATACATCAAACCAATCAGCTGCCGTCGCACTGTCCCCGTTTCAGGAAATTGTGGTGTCCCTGGTTTCGGACTCAATTGATATCCTGCCGAAAAGTACCGGTGATGCCATTTTTGACGTCATTCTAAAGGGGATAGAGATTCCTGATCAGGACGATGAAATCAAGGTTAACGTTCTGTCTTCACCCAGAAACGAGGATATCGCTTTTGTCGCGGGCCTGATAGTTCAGCGTGTCTATGGCAAAAGCGTTGAAAAAGGAACTACGATACCCCAGGCGATACTATACTTTTATAAAGACAGGGTCACCGATACTGACCTCACTGCGGCGGCAGCCAAAGTGAATTTGTCTGAAAACCGCACTCTGGACGCGTACAATGCCAGTTTGAACCTTCTTGTAAATGTGCTGTCGCACAATTCGGCAGTAAATGAAAAACCCAAGAATGGCTTGTATGTACGGGATTTCAAAGGTGATCTCTACTTTAGATCAAACGTAATACCTATGGGAATGTAGTACATTCTGTCCCTGGCACACACAATGGTACTATGAAAATTAAACGCCTCGAAATAAGCGGCTTCAAATCGTTCGCCGACAAGGTTGTGCTGGATTTTCAGCAGAATGTGACCGGCGTGGTCGGTCCGAACGGCTGCGGCAAGTCGAATATCGTCGATGCCATTCGCTGGTGCATGGGGGAGCAATCCGCCAAGAACCTGCGCGGCAAGGCTATGGAAGACGTGATTTTTGTTGGCAGCGAAAACCGTAAACCGCTGGGGGTTGCCGAGGTGTCGCTGGTCTTCTCCACCGAGGATGGCCGCGCTCCCGCCAAGTATCTGGATTATGCCGAAATCCAGCTGACGCGCCGGTTGTACCGCGATGGTGACAGCGATTACCTGATCAACAAGACCCCCTGCCGCCTGTTGGATATAACCGAACTGTTCATGGATACCGGTGTCGGCACCCGTGCCTATTCGATCATCGAGCAGGGGAAGATCGGCCAGATCCTCCATTCCCGCCCGGAAGAGCGTCGCTTCCTGATTGAGGAGGCGGCCGGGGTTACCAAATTCAAGTCGCGCAAACAGCTGGCGCTCAAAAAAATTGAGGGTACCCGCCAGAATCTGGCTCGTCTTGCCGATGTACTGGGAGAAATCCGGAGGCAGTTGGCCTCATTACAGCGCCAGGCCAAAAAGGCCGAAAAATTCCGCGAATATCGGGACGAACTGCGTGAAATCGATCTGCTTTTTACCGCGCGGGAGTACCGTGAGACCCAGCAGCAGCGGGTAGTTGCCGAGCGTGAGCTGGTAGCGCTCAATGAGCGGATCCGCGAGGTGTTTGCTTCTTCGTCGGTGGGAGAATCCCAGGCGGAAGAAGCTCGCGTGACGCTGCTGGAGGCGGAAAAACAGCTGACTGCGGCTCAGGAGGAGATCTTCCGCGTCCGGAGCGAATTCAGCACAACCGGAAACGGCCTGGAGTTCCAGCGCAAGGAACTGGCCGGGCTCGATGGCCGGTTGGTGCGGCTGACTGCTGAGGCGGCCGAGCTGGAGAGCCGGCTTAAGGAGTGCGGCGAGCAGCGCGGGCTGCTGGAGTTGCGCCGTGATACCGGGGCGGTTGATGCTGCCGGAATCCAGGCTGAGCTGGAACAGTCTGAAGAAGTGCTGGCCGGACACCAGCAGGCCGAAGAGGTGCTGAGCCGGGATCTGGAAAACCGACGCCGGGAGCTTTTTACCGCCCTGGCCGAGGCGGCGCAATTTAAAAGCCGCTTTGAGAATGCCCAGAAACGTCTGGCTGCGCTCCGTGAACGGCTGGATCGTCATACACGCGAAGCGATGCAGCTGGCTGAACGGCGTGAACAGTTACTCCAGCGGGCCGATGTCCTGGAGAAAGAAATTGCCACTGGCCAGCAGAAGCAGGAAGAACTGCAGGTACATCTTTCGGTCCTGCGGGGTCAGGAGGATGCCCTGAAAGGGCAGATCCCCGAGCTTGAAAAACGGTGGCAGTCCCGCCGGGACGAGTTGAACCGGAGCTCTTCACGACTTCATTCACTCAAGGAGTTGGAAGCCCAGTTTGCCGGTTTCGGCCAGGGTACCCGCACCTTGATGAAGGATACCGGCTTCAAATCCCGTTTCAACGGGGTGTTGGCGGATGCCATTCAGGCACCTTCCGAACTGGAGGCGGCGCTTGAAGCTGCGCTGGCGGAGCGGTTGCAGTGTATTCTCTGTCCCGACGATCAGGACGCCATTGGCGCGCTGGAATTTTTGAAAACCAAAAATGGCGGTCGAACCGGTATTGCCGTGCCGTTGAATGCCGGGACGGTTCCTGTGCCGGCGGTGGCGGGGGCAACCGCCCTGGTGGAGCAGGTCCAGGTGGACGGTCAGTTTGCCGGCTTGCTGCGCAACCTGCTGGCCACGGTCATGCTGGCTGATGATGTGGGGGGAGCCCTTGTGCTGGCCCGCAAACACCCTGCCTTGATCTTTGTCACCCGTTCCGGCGACATGGTCGCCCATGGAGGGATCGTCAACGGCGGTTCCGAGGAGCAGGTGGGGAAAGGTCTGATTCACAAAAAACGCGAGATCAGGGAGCTGGAACTGACGGTTGCCCGATTGGAAGAAGAAACCGCAATCCTCGGCACAGAGCGCGATGAGTTGCGTCGGCAGAGCCAGGAAGTGGCCGAAGGGATAAAGCGGGGTGGCGCCGAATTGCACCAGGCGGAACTGAAGCTGACCGGGCTGCTCAAGGATCGTCAGCAGGCGGTCGATGAAGGGGCGCGTGTTGCCGAACGAATTGATGTCCAGGCGCTGGAAACCGAAAATCTCCATGAAGAACAGGCCGCGCTGGAAGCCGAACAGAAACTGGCCGGAAATCAGATGGCCCAAACGGGCGACGCTTCCAAGGGGCTGGAGCAGGAAACGGCCCGCCTGAAGGGGGAGCTCGATGAACGGCGGCTGCAACTGGCCGTCGTCCGCGAAAAGGTGACCGCTATCCGGGTGCAGACCGCGACCATCAAGGAGCAGCACGATGCCGGCCTGCGCGCCCTGTCCGAGCTGGAACAGCGTACGGAAGAGATCGTGCGGCGCATGGCAGCTGACCGGCAGGAGCTTGAAGCGGGCGATGCCGCCAGAGTACAGCTGAACAGCGAGATTGCCGCGGCAACGGAACGGCTGGAACATCTTGTGCGGGAGCAGGCTGATTCCGAGAATCGTTTGACCGCCATACGGGGGCGTTTTGAGGAGGCCGGTGCGGCCCTTAATCTGATCGAGGCACGGTTGAAGAAAAGCCGCGAAGAGGGGGATGCGGTTCGTGAAAAACAGGCGGAGTTGAATCTGCGTTTTTCGACGCTCTCCATGCAGACGGAACATCTGGAGCAGGCTCTGTACGAGCGGAGCCGGATTGCCATGACGGATGCGCTGGTAAAGCTTGATGCCACGGAATTGGATGAAACAGCCGGAAGGGTGCGGCAGGTTGAACTGCAACGCCTTCTGGACGAGATGGGTGAAGTCAACCTGATGGCGATCGAGGAGTGTGCGGGAATGGAGGAACGCTTCACGTTTCTGACCGCTCAGAAGGATGATCTGGAAGAGTCGCTACGCGGTCTGCAGCAGGCCATCCAGCGCATCAACCGCACTACCCGCCAGCGCTTCCAGGAGACCTACAACCTGGTCAACGCCAAGTTTCAGGAGGTCTTTCCGCGACTGTTCTGCGGCGGACGGGCCGAGTTGCGCCTGACTGACGAAGAGGATCTGCTGGAGACCGGCATTGACATCATCGTGCAACCTCCCGGCAAGAAGCTGCAGAATGTGACGCTGCTTTCGGGAGGAGAAAAAGCTCTGACCGCCGTAGCGCTGATCTTCTCGATCTTCCTGATCAAGCCGACTCCCTTCTGTTTGCTTGACGAGGTCGATGCGCCGCTGGACGACGCCAATATCGGCCGCTTTAATGATATGGTCAGGGAGATGAGCGATATTTCCCAGTTCATCATCATTACCCACAACAAGGCGACCATGCAGGTGGCCGATACCCTCTACGGCATCACCATGGAAGAGCCGGGGGCATCGCGGGTTGTATCGGTGCGATTGCATTAAGTCATCTTCTATACCGTACTTTCTGTACCGGGAATAGTTTTCAAGGAGTTTGTCATGTCATTCGAAGTGATATTGAAGGATCTGGTGGATCGGGTGCCGCTGGCGATCGGTGCCATTCTGGTGGATTGGGAGGGTGAGGCGGTCATGGAGCAGTGCCACTGCGATCCCTACGACATCCGTTTCATTGCCGCGCACAAGGGAATTATCCTGGCACGCCTCAAGGAGATGCAGAGCACTGCGCAGATCGGCGAGGTGGAAGATGTCGTTGTGACCTCCAATAAGGGGCATCTGATCATCGGCTGCATTGATGAGTATTATTCGCTTGTTATGAATATCGAGCGGAGCTGCCCCGTGGCGCTGGCGTTATTCCATTTCCGCCGGGCAATTACTGAACTTAAGAAGGAGATCTGATGGAACCGCAGGAGAAAAAAGGTTTTTTCCGGGGTCTGATCGACAAGATTTCCGGTGTTGAAAGTATCGATGCTCCGCTTGAATCGCCAGCAACGGCAACTCCGGAATCGTCTCCTCTTGAGGCGGCGGCCATACAGGAAACAACAGCGAAGCCCGGCTTTTTCGAACGGCTGAAGACCGGTCTGAAGAAGACCAAGGACGGGCTTGTGGGGCGCATCGACGCCCTGGTGCTGGGCAAAAAAACGATCGACGCCGATACGCTTGAGGAGCTTGAAGAAATCCTGATCACCTCCGATATCGGTGTCAAGACGACGGTGGAACTTATTCGGACCCTGGAACAGCGTCTGGGGCGCAACGAGTTGAAAGATGGCGAGGCGTTGCGCGCGGCTTTGAAAGATGAGATCCTGGCCCGCTTGAACGCCCACCATCGCCCGCTTGAAATCGTCAGCCGCAAGCCGTTCGTGTTGCTGGTGATCGGTGTCAACGGCGTCGGCAAGACTACGACCATCGGCAAGCTGGCTTCGCGCTACACCTCTTCCGGCAGTAAAGTGCTGCTGGCTGCTGCCGATACCTTCAGGGCTGCTGCGGCCGAACAGTTGATCGCCTGGGGGGCTCGCTCCGGGGTGGATGTCATCAGGCACAAGGAAGGGGCCGACCCGTCGGCGGTTGTTTTTGATGCCTGCAAGGCAGCGGTTGCCCGTGACGTCGATATTCTGATTATCGATACTGCCGGCCGGCTCCATACCAAGGTCAATCTGATGGAAGAGATGAAAAAGATCCGCCGGGTTATCGACCGCGAGATCCCCGGAGCTCCGCACGAGACCCTGTTGGTGCTGGACGCCGCAACCGGGCAGAACGCGACTTCCCAGGCTCGCCTTTTCAAGGAGGCTGCCGGTGTCACCGGTTTGGCCCTGACAAAATTGGACGGTACCGCCAAGGGGGGGATTGTGGTGGCTGTCAGCCACGAATTTGCCCTGCCGGTCCGCTACATCGGCGTCGGAGAATCGATTGAAGATCTGCGCGACTTTGATCCGCAGGAGTTCACGGATGCCCTCTTCCAGGCCTGAAAAAACAAAGGGCGGCAGGGGGGCTGTTGACCCGGAACTCTGCGATTTCAATCAATTAGGGCTTGACTTTGTGTCTGCTGATTCGTATAGTGTACCACTTCGAAAGGAAACGGATCTCATGAATCAGGAACTCATAGAAGTACTCGAAAAGAAAATCAACGACATCGTCGAAAAGTATAGCGCTCTGAAAGAAGAAAACGCGCGGCTGAATGAAGAAATACAGCGATTGTCAAGCGATCGTGAAGGAATCAAGTCCCGTGTTGATGCCCTGCTTGGCAAGCTGGACGGGATTTAAAACGTGACCATGGTCATTGTATGAAAAAAAGCCATGCAGTGACAGTCCTTGGTCGTGAACTTTCGGTCAGGAGTTCGGCTCCCGAGGAGAAAGTTAAGGCAGTTGAAGCTTTTGTAAACGGAAAGCTTCAAGAGATCGGCAGCGCTCTTAGAAATGGTGATGCCCAATTGGTGCTGACACTGGCATTGTTGAATACCTCGGAAGAGTTGCTTGAGCTCCGCTCCCGGAAAGAGCAGGATGCCCGGAGCGACAGCAGGCTGAGTGAGATAATTGCTACACTGGAAACGGTCTGATTTTACATGGTCTCTCAGGGAGACTTGATCATATATTCGCATAATTGTAACTGCCGGTCGGGTTCGTCAAACGCATAATTCACGCGTTTGATTGAAATAGTGTAACGCCCGTTGAATATATCCTCACTGAAAGGAAAAAACGCTTCTGAGTAGCATCACCGTAATCATTACGTTTACCTGACGGCACTCAAGCCTTTTTCCCCCTCTTCAGCCTCCCTGGTCGATCATCCCGATACCTCTTCGGGGCCATTCCGCACGTGCAGATTTGAAAGTACTCGTATGCCCAAGCGTTCGCTCCGTTCCCAGTTGCTGGCTCAGCGCCGTGCACTCAGCCATGATTCGTGGCGAGTATCCAGCAGCAAAGCACAACTCAATCTGCTCTCTCTCGATGAGTATGCACGGGCTGAATGCATCGCTTTGTACGCGCCCGCCCATAACGAAACCGATACCGGCTTGATCCTGACGGCGGCATTTCAGGCGGGAAAGCGGGTTCTGTATCCGGCTGTGTGCGGCCATCACATGGTCTTCCGTCGCGTCGAACGGATCGAGGAATTACGCGAAGGGGCGTTCGGTATCCTGGAGCCGTGTCCGACCGGGGTTGATCACCAGGCTGACGAAGCCGATCTGATCGTGGTGCCGGGAGTCGGCTTCGACCTGTCAGGGCACCGGATCGGTTACGGAAAAGGTTTCTATGACCGTTTTTTGCATCATCCCGGACGTACGGCACATCTTGTCGGGCTGTGCCACGATTTTCAACTGACAGATGGCCTGGTTCCGGCGGATATCCACGATATCCCGATGGAAATTATTGTTTCGGATGCACGAATAATCCGAATCGCCCGGTCGGGGTCAGAGAAGTAACCGGAGTTGCCAGGCAACCCGGATTCATATACAGGAGGTTGATAGCATGGAAGTAATCATCGGCGTTATCGTTACTCTGATTGTCGCTGCCGGGGCCTATTTTGCCGGCAACAAGCTCAACAAGAAGGATACGGGATCAATATTGAAGCAGGCCGAAGAGCTTGCCAGCAAGGTGCTTGACGATGCCCGTCGCGAAGCGGATACCATCACCAAGGAGGCTCAGCTCAAGGCCAAGGATTTGGCTATTCAGGCCAAGGAAGAGCATGAGCGCAAAACGAGTGAAAAAAACAAGGATCTCCAGGTCCTTGAAAAAAGACTGACCCAGAAGGAAGAAAATCTCGATAAAAAAGCTGGTTTGATCGACCAGAAAGAAATGGATGTACTGAAAAAAGAGCAGATTGTTTCTCAAAAAGAGCAGGCGCTGGATCAACGGGATGCAGAGCTGAAAAAAGCGGTGGATGTGCAGAACGCCCGCCTTGAGCAGATTTCCGGCATGTCGGCTGCTGAAGCCAAGAAAGAGCTGATGAACGCGATGGAGAGCGAGGCGAAGCATGATGCCGCCAAGATAATCAGAACCATCGAAGATGAAGCTCGTGAAACCGGTGACAAAAAAGCCAAGGAAATCATGGCGCTTGCCATCCAGCGCTATGCCGGAGAATATGTGGCCGAGCGGACCGTCTCTGTTGTGCCGTTACCGTCCGATGAGATGAAGGGGCGCATTATCGGTCGTGAAGGGCGGAATATCCGTGCCCTGGAGGCAGCAACCGGCATTGATCTGATTATTGACGATACACCTGAAGCGGTAATCCTGTCCGGGTTCAACCCGGTTCGCCGCGAAGTTGCCCGTCTGTCTCTGGAAAAACTTCTGGCCGATGGCCGTATCCACCCCGGCCGCATCGAAGAAGTCGTGGCAAAGTCAACAGAGGAAGTTGAGCTCTCCATTAAAGAAGCCGGCGAACAGGCCGCTTTTGACCTGGGAGTCCACGGCATCCATCCGGAAGTGCTCAAGTTGATCGGCCGCCTCAAATATCGGACTTCCTACACCCAGAACGTCTACCTGCACTCGCTGGAAGTTGCGTTCCTCTGCGGCATCATGGCTGCCGAGCTGGGCATCAACGTCAAGCAGGCCAAGCGTGCCGGACTGCTGCACGACCTGGGCAAGGCTGTTGACCATGAAGTCGAAGGCTCCCATGCGGTCATCGGCGCTGAACTGGCCCGCAAATATGGCGAAACCCCAAAGATCGTTCATGCCATCATGGCTCATCACGAAGACGAGAAACCGAATTCGGTTCTGGCGATACTGGTACAGGCCGCCGATGCGCTTTCCGGAGCGCGTCCCGGCGCACGCCGCGAAATGATGGAAACCTATGTCAAGCGTCTTGGCGATCTGGAGCGCATCGCAACATCGTTCAGCGGTGTGCAGTCCTCATTTGCGATACAGGCCGGCCGCGAGATTCGCGTCATGGTTTCCAGCGACCAGGTAAACGATGATCAGTCGGTGGTCATGGCCCGTGATATCGCCAAAAAAATCGAAGCCGAAATGACCTATCCGGGCCAGATCAAGGTTAACGTCATCCGCGAAACCAGATCAGTCGAATATGCCCGTTAAGATTTTATTTGTCGGGGATATTATCGGAAAGCCGGGACGTCAGGCGCTGTCGCGAGAGCTGCACCGCCTGGTGGACCGGCACACGATCGACATCGTTATCGCCAATGGCGAAAATGCCGCCGGCGGTTTCGGACTGACGGTTGAAGTCGCCAAGGAGCTGTTCAACCTGGGCATTCACCTCCTGACGAGCGGCAACCACATCTGGGACAAGAAAGAGCAGGTGCCGCAGGTCCTGGCTGATCCGCGCATCATTCGTCCCGCCAACTATCCGGCCGGAGCGCTTGGAGCCGGGAGTACCATCCTGACAACGCCGGGTGGAGTCAAGGTAGGCGTTCTCAACCTTGAGGGCCGGGTCTATATGAAGAACCTGGAATGTCCGTTTCTGGTCGCAGACAAAGAGATCGAATGGTTGAAAAAGGAGACGTCGATTATCTTTGTGGATTTCCATGCAGAGGCGACTTCGGAAAAATCCGCATTGGGATGGTATCTGGATGGGAGAGTCAGTGCCCTGATAGGAACCCACACCCATGTTCAGACCGCTGACGAGTGTATTCTGCCTCAAGGGACGGCTTTTTTGTCTGATGCCGGTATGACCGGCGGCTTTGATTCGGTCATCGGGATGGGGAAGGAAGAGACCATCTACCGGTTTTTGACTCAACTGCCGGCCAAATTTGAGGTGGCAAAAAAAGACATCCGCCTGAATGCTGTCGTGATTGGTATTGATGAGCAGAGTGGCAGAGCGGTAAGTATTGAACGAATAAATATTGCCTGCTAACAAGGTATGGATTTGGGAGTAAATCATGACCGTAGCCGAACAGATGGCCGTTATCAAACGCGGCACCGTTGAAGTACTGATCGAAAAAGAACTGGAAGAGAAACTGGCAAAATCGATCTCGACCGGCGTTCCGTTGAAGATAAAAGCTGGGTTTGATCCGACCGCACCCGACCTGCATCTGGGGCACACGGTGCTGATCCAGAAGCTGCGGCAGTTTCAGCAGCTGGGGCACGAAATCAACTTCCTGATCGGTGACTTTACCGGCATGATCGGCGACCCGACCGGCAAGTCCGAGACACGCAAGGTGCTGACCCGCGAGGATGTACTCAGGAACGCCGAAACATACAAGGAGCAGGTGTTCAAGATTCTCGACCCGGAAAAGACCACGGTCGTCTTCAACTCAACCTGGCTGAACGAGCTGGGGTCAAGCGGCATGATCGCCCTGGCTTCCAAGTGCACCATGGCCCGCATGCTGGAGCGGGATGACTTTTCCAAGCGCTTTGCCAGCCAGCAGCCGATCGCGATCCATGAATTTCTCTACCCCCTGATCCAGGGGTATGATTCCGTGGCCTTGAAATCCGATGTCGAGCTGGGGGGAACCGACCAGAAATTCAACCTGCTGATGGGACGCGAATTGCAACGCGAGTGGGGACAAGCACCGCAGTGTGTCCTGACCATGCCGCTCCTGGAGGGGTTGGATGGGGTCAACAAGATGTCCAAATCGCTCGGTAACTACATCGGCATCAATGAACCCGCCGACGAAATATTCGGCAAGGTCATGTCGATCTCGGACGACCTGATGCTGCGCTATTACGAACTCCTCTCCGATATGACCCTGGCTGAAATTGAAGTGTTGAAGAGCGACCTCAAGGATCACTTGCTCCACCCGATGGCTGCCAAAAAGCAGCTGGGACGAGAGATAGTCTCCCGCTTCCATGGAGCCGGTGCCGGAGAGGTTGCGGAAGAGAACTTCGTCAAACGTTTCAAAGAGAACGAAATTCCCGAGGAGATGCCGCAGGTCAGTTTTGTATTGACCGATGGTGTGGTTCTGCTGGCGCGGGCCATGACCGAAGCCGGCCTGACCAAGTCGAACGGTGAGGGACGTCGTGCGATTGATGGTGGCGGAGTCAAGCTGGATGGTGAAAAGGTCAGCGATACCAATCTGGAATTGACGGCAACAGGCGAGTACATTGTGCAGATTGGGAAGCGCCGCTTTGCGAGGATTGTGGTTTCGTAGGCAGGATTCTTCTATGGTAATACAAAAAGCGGGACCGGCATTTTTTGCCGATCCCGCTTTTTGTTTTGTTGGTTGAACAAGGATTTGTTCTAGGCACCTCTTGTTAAAACCAAAAAGATAATAACCTGTCTTGTATCATGCCGATAATATTATGTTATCTCTGATTTTAGAGCTTATTATCTTGCGTTATAAATAGTAAACTCGACATAAAACGATTCACAGAATGATCGTTGAAACCATATGCTTTTTTAAGTGGTTGCGGTGTTTTGTACTACTTTTGTACTACCCTTATCTCCTGACGTTACGTTCCAGAAGTTTATCTGTAATGTTTTTCCATAATTGACTTCATAGTATCACAATAGTATCATAACCCATGCCAAGAAAAATCAGAGAGCTGATAGCCGATCTGGAAAAGGCCGGATTTGTCAACAGGGGCGGGAAAGGGAGCCACCGGAATTTCACGCATCCGGACTGTTCCCTGCCGATCACAATTTCAGGTAAATCGGGCGATGATGCAAAACCTTACCAGGAACGGGCTGTACGCGAATCAATAGAGGAGGCAAAGAAATGAAACCGGGTGACGAGTATTTGAAGGTCGTTCAATGGTCTGAGGAGGACGGCTGTTATGTCGGCACATGTCCCGGTGTTTTGCGGGGCGGAGTGCATGGCGATGACGAAGCTGCTGTTTACAAGGAACTGTGCGAAGTTGTCGCGGAAACTATCGAGTTGTACAAAAGCGATGCCAGGCCGCTGCCAAAACCGACCGCTTCCAGGACATATTCCGGAAGATTTGTGCTTCGGGTCGAAAAAGAGCTGCATCAGACGCTTGCCATAAGGGCCATGCAACAAGGGGAAAGTCTTAACAGCTATTGCCAGAAAATACTAAAGAAAGCGGCTTGAATCAACAAAGCAGACTTTTAGTACGCTAAAAACAGTTCCGGCTACATCTCCAGGATCAGCGGCAAAATCACCGGCCGCCGTTCGATGGTCTTCTTGCAGAAACGACGCAGTGCCTGGCGGACAGCGGTCTTGACCTCGTCGGCATCACAGCGCATTTCGGCGTTGATTTCCTCCAGCGCAAACGCCACGACCTTGCGGGCATCCTCAAGATACTCTTGGCTTTCATCTTCGAAGACAAAACCGCGCGAAACTATGTCCGGTCCGTAAATGATCTCACCGGTGGACATGTTCATGCCGATAATGACGACGATCATGCCATCCTCCGAGAGATGTTTGCGATCCCGCAGCACCATCCTGCCCACATCGCCGACCCCCTTGCCGTCGACAAAGACCCTGCCTGATTCAACATGCTCTACAATTGCCGCAGTATCCGAGTAGAAGGAAACGACTTCGCCGTTGGTTGCCAGGATGCAGCGCTCCTCCGGAATGCCGACTTTTTGGGCCAGCTGGATATGCTTGACCAGATGGCGATATTCACCGTGGATCGGAATGAAAAAGCGCGGACGTACGGTGTTGAGCATCAATTTCAGCTCTTCCTGGCTGGCGTGCCCGGATACATGAACCTCGGACACTTTTTCGTGGAAAACTTCGGCACCGCGGCGGTAGAGGTGGTTGATCAGCTCGGAAATGGTCCGTTCATTGCCGGGAATGACCCGCGACGAGAGTATTACGGTGTCGCCCCGTTCCAGCTTGATCTGTTTATGATCGTCCATCGCGATGCGGGTCAGAGCGCTCATAGGCTCACCCTGGCTGCCGGTGGAGATGATGCAAACCTGTTCGGGCGGCAGATGCGGAAGTTCCCGCAAATCCATCAGCTGGTCGTCGCTAACGGTCAAATAGCCGAGTTCCCTGGCGATCTGGACGTTTTTAATCATTGAGCGGCCATTAAGCAGGATCTTGCGCCCGCAGTTCACGGCAACATCGATAACCTGCTGTACCCGATGAATGCTGCTGGAGAATGTTGCCACAATGATTCGTCCGGAGCATTTCGGGAACATGTCGGCAAACGCTTCCCCGACATATTTTTCCGAGAGGGTATACCCCTCACGTTCCACGTTGGTCGAGTCGGATAACAACGCGAGGACTCCCGCTTCGCCGTAGCGGGACAGGCTGGCCAGGTCGGTCAGTTGGCCGTCAACCGGGGTATGGTCGATTTTGAAGTCACCAGTGTGGATGATAACCCCTTCCGGAGAGGTTATTGCCAGGGCGCAGCCGTCAACGATTGAATGGGCCACGCGCAGGAACTCGACCAGAAAACAGCCGATAGCGATAGTGTCCCGCGGTTGAACGACAATAAGCTCAACCGCGCCGTCCAGCTTGTACTCTTCCAGTTTTGCGGTGACCAGTCCGAGCGTCAGTGCGGTGCCGTAGACCGGGACATTCAGTTCCTGAAGCACAAAAGGGAGGGCGCCGATATGGTCCTCGTGACCGTGGGTCAGGCAAATTGCGCGGATATGCTCAGCCCGTTCGCGGAGCCAGCTGATATCAGGGATTACGTAGTCGATTCCGAGCATGTCGGGGGAAGGGAACATGAGGCCGCAATCAACGACCATAATATCGTCACCATGCTGGTAAGCCATCATGTTCATGCCGATTTCGCCTAAACCGCCGAGGGCGACAATCTGTAGTGCCGGGTGTGATTCTAATTCATCCATAGGCTATCTTTCATGATGCAGGGGTATCAGCGCTGCAATCTTTTTGTCGCAGCGCTCGATCCAAGGTGTACCGGGAGTCACCAGCCAGTGATCGGCGTAAAAGGAACTCCGCAGGGCGCGATAGGCGATCAGGGCGCGGTTGATGTCGCCCAGACGCTCATTTGCTTCGCCGATCTGCCATAACCGGTTTGCGGCTTTTTCGATGGTCGGGTGGTAGGGAATATACATGTGCAGTGCAGATTCAAACCCGGCAATTGATCCGGCAAAATCACCCTTGCCGAGCGCTGCCTCCCCCTGGTTGAACTGGTTGCTCATTCGCCACCACGTTCCCGCAAAAAACATCAACAGACTGAGCAGGACGATGATTAAACCGTTGGCGACAATACTTTTTAACTGATCATTCATCGAATCACCTAAAAAAAACGGGAATGCATGTTAAGAGGACACCAAGAGTGACGGCTATTATGCCGCACAGAACAGCCACTGCCGCGCAGATATCAAAAGGGCTTTTCAGACGGTGTGCCGCGGGCAATCCCCAGAATATTCCGGCTAACCCGGCTAAAATCAAAGGTATGTACTGATAGCCGACCTTCATTTAATGCTCCAGTGCGGATTCGATCCGGTCCCGCGTTGTTTCCATCAGCCACGTTTCGGCCTCGCTCCGGCGGAGATCGGGGGAGACGACAATCGGGGGATGCACGGTAATGTGGATATTACCGCAATACAGCTTGATTTCGCCCGCCGTATTTATTCTGCCGCTGCCGTTGATGGTGACCGGAATTACCGGTACAGCGGCCTTGCGGGCCAGGATAAAGCCTCCCCGTTTGAACGGGAGCAGGTTGCCGTCGGTGGTGCGGGTCCCTTCGGGAAACAGGACGACGCTCTTGCCCTGGCGAATGGTCGCAGCTGCCTCATCCATGCTCTGCAATGCCTTGCGGCCATCGCCTCGATCCAGCGGGATATAACCGCCACGGCGCATGGAAGGGCCAAATACCGGAATGTCGAAAAGCTCTTTTTTGGCGATCCAGTGAATCTGGCGGGGCATGGCTGCCAGAAGCGATAAAATATCATAATTGCTCTGGTGGTTACTCATGAAGATAACCGGGCCATCCGGAATATGCTCAGTTCCTGAAAGGGTAACGGTGACACCGCTCAGTGCCAGTCCCAGGCGAGCCCAGAGTCGGGCGTGCCGGGCATAGAGGCGACCGCTTGAATCAACCAACGTTGAGATGATGGCACTGATTGAAAAAAGAAATGTCAGCGGAATATAAACCGCCAAAAAGAGGTAAGCGCGAACCATCCCTAACTCCTGGCCCTGCAAACAGGGTAAGCGCCTTAACAAAGCCATTTTCTGCCAGAGCAAAAAATGGCTTCATACTTGCTAATATAAACTCAGACAAATTACAGTGTTATCAATGGTGAGTCAAACGAAATCTGGGAGGTTTGCTGCTTCGAACGCACTAATCAAGGGTGGTGCGGAGGCGTTTTTTTTCGGATACGATTTTTTTGCCGGAAAGACGATTTTCCTTGGCCCGCTTCGGCACACGGGTGGCGATACGCTTCTTGACCTTGCGCTCGCGCCGCTCCAGCGCAACACGCAAGCGCTCCATGGCAACTTCACGGTTCTGGAACTGGCTGCGATTTTCCGAAGCCTGGGCAACGATCCCGGTCGGCAGGTGCCGGATGCGCACGGCCGAATCGGTGGTATTGCGATGTTGTCCCCCCGGTCCGGAAGCGCGGTAGAATTCGACCTTGATGTCTGTCTCTTTTATTTCAATCACTACAGGAACCTCGTGTATGTTTCAAAAACCGCCCGCCTTCATGCAGACCGCATATTTGAGATAGCGCCCTTCAGGGAAGGTGATGGGGTAGGGGAAATCTTCCGGCTGGCCGAGCAAAGAAATCACCCGCAAATCACAGCCGGATTGTAACGCACCCCGGCGCAACTCCTTCAAGTATTCGGCTGTATCTACCTTCTGGTGATTGGACGAGGTGATCAAAAGCCCGTTGTCGCTCACCAGGGGAATAGCCGCAGCCACCAGGTCGGAGGTGCCGCCGCGAGTCGTGAAGCGGCTCTTGGCTGTGGTGGAAAACGAGGGGGGGTCCATCAGGATAATATCGTAACATTTCCCGCTCTGCGTCAGTTTGCCCAGCACATCCAGGCAGTCTCCGACGATGAATTCATGGTGTCCGGGGTTGAGGCGGTTGGC
>JBAYTT010000074.1:0-16560 GCA_041675485.1 Pelobacteraceae bacterium
CGCGGCCAGCAAATCAAACCGCAGCAGAGATAGATCGGTCAGATCATCTTCGGAAACCGGTTCGTTTTTGAGGTGAGTATGGATCAAACGCAGACCACGCATTACCCGCTTTCCCAGCGGGTAATCTCGTAGTTCCGGGATTACCACCCCTCTTTCATCTCCAACAATGACATATTCCACATTGCCGGCACGGTTGACAAGAATGGCGATTTGGCGACGAAGGTCGCCGGAGAGTTCGACAAGCCGGACAGCCAGATCATGGGAGCAAAATTCAGCAACAGGAACCCGCCTGCGGTAAAGGCGTTCCAGGGACTGGATCTGGCTTGATTTTAACCCTGCAAGATTGCCGAAAACTTCTTTAATGGTAAGACTCCAGAGTAGCCCTGATAAACAGCGATAAGTTCAGTAACGAAGTTTTCCGTCAAAAGTTAAGAAAAGGGCTTCTTAAGTACTAAAGCCCGATGATGTTGTAGCCACCGTCAACATAATGAATCTCTCCGCTGACGCCACTGGCCATGTCGCTGCAAAGATAGAGCGCAGAATTGGCTACATCTTCCTGGGTAATAGTTCGGCGTAGCGGAGCTTTAGACTCGACGTGGTTGAGAATATTGTGGAAGCCGTTGACCCCCGCCGCAGCCAGGGTCCGGATCGGACCGGCCGAAATGGCATTTACCCTCGTACCTTCAGGACCAAGCGCCTCGGACAGGTAGCGCACAGACGCTTCAAGCGCGGCTTTGGCAACCCCCATCACGTTGTAGCTCGGAAACACCTTCATAGCGCCGTAATAGCTGAGAGTCAGGGCAGAACCGTTTCGACCCTCCATCATCGGCTGGGCCGCCTTCATCACCGCAAGAAAAGAATAGACACTTATGTCCATCGCAGTGGCAAACCCTTCGCGGGTAGTATTCAGGATTGTGCCCTTCAGTTCTTCCTTGTTCGCAAAGGCAACCGCATGTATGACGATGTCAACGCCATCCCAGACTTTGCCAAGTTCGCTGAATACAGCTGCTATCTCATCATCACTGGTAACGTTACAGGGGAGTATTGCCGCGGCCTCAATCGACTCAGCCAACGGGCGGACCCGCTTTTCAATGGCCTCCCCTGCATAGGTAATTGCGAGTTCAGCACCCTGCTCATGAAAAAGCCGGGCAATCGCCCAGGCGATACTTTTATCGTTGGCAACACCAAAAATCACGACTTTCTTTCCACGTAACAACATCATTAAAATCCTCCGGTTTTCTGCACTGCGGGTGACGCGTCCGGGTCGTTATTCTCGAAGGGAACGTCTGCAGAAATTACTGCATTTTTAATCGGCTGTTCAAACGCGGACTCATCTGAAGATCCGGCCGAAGCGGCGGCGGTTCCGGCCGATCCAGCCCCGCTCTGATCAGTGACGGCCGGCTGAAGAAGTGCTTCAAGAGCTGCCAGTCGTTTTTCTATCGATTCGAGGACTTCCAGTGTCCGGTCCTGCTTTCCCTTGATCGCAAATACTACGAACGGCATGATCAGCCACACCACCGCAAGAAAAAGACTGATGATGCTCATCATCACCATGAAACCACCAACAATTTCCATGTTATCTCCCGCGAACTTTAGATTCGTCTTATAACACTATACCTTAAAAAAGTTAAGGTGATATTTACCGTATACCACAGAGCAACGGAGCATGATTGGAACTGAATTGCGGCGGGTCGTTCCTGATTATTGCGGCTATGGCCGGGTGACGTTTGAATTCACTCTCCAGAAAGCGGCGCACCTGCTTACGGTCCCAACCGCTGGGATGGCGAAAAGCGGTATAGAGGGAAAGATCCCCCTCGTAAAACGGCTGTTTTCCATATTCCCCGGCCTCCTCCCCGTAGAGTGGCATATTGAATATCGCCAGATTGAGAAAAGTGATTGCCTCATGATGGCGGGCAACAAAATCAAGCGTCCGGCCGGCTTCCACCGCGGTCTCCCACGGAGTTCCGAACAGCAGATAGCAATAGACCCTGATCCCGGCTCGCTTAAGGTTATTCAGCACCCGGGAAGCCACTCCAAGATTGATCCCCTTGTTCATCCGATCCAGTACACCCTGATCGCCCGACTCAAGCCCCAGCTTGAGCATCACACACCCGGAGCGTTTCAGGGCATGACAAAAATCCTGGTCGTCAAGAAGATCATCTATTCGTGCAAATCCGTACCAGGGAGTCCCCGGTGGATTTTCGGCCAGGGCCCTCAGCAGCGCCGGACTGATGGCATTATCCAGCAGATGGATCAGGATCGGCCTCGTTTGCTCGATCAGGAGCTTCAGCTCTGAAAGCACACTTGAAACCGGCAGCGGATGGTATGCGTTCCCTTCGGCACGTTCCGGGCAGAACGAGCAGCGGTTCCAGTAGCAGCCGCTTCCGGCACTGTAGGGAAGGATCAGTCCGGGAGAAAGATACTCCTTCAGCAGCAGAGAGGAGAAATCGGGGGGGACCTCTTGCCTTGGAGCCTCGCTTCTCCCCAAAAGCTCCACCAGCGGTCCTTCCCCCGGTCCGGAAATCAAATGATCCACAAGAACGCCAAAGGGGTTGCGCCAGCCGGGACGTTGCATCCAGGAGGTCACCAGACCACCACCAAGAACGATTTTCAGCGTCGGATACCCCTTTCTGAGGTATCCGATCATGGCAAAGGTGCAGAGGGCCTGGCTGAGATAATTGAGTGAAAAACCGACCGTTCCGGTACCGTCGAGAAGATCCGGAAGACGCTGACTGAAGTAGGGGAAAAAAGGACTTTGTTCCGGTTCATGAGCAGCAGCAAGCAAGTCGGCACTTCTCAATGGCGAGAGAGTTGCGTCCTGGTAATCGGCGAGCCCGATCGTTACGCCATTTTCTGCATTGGAGATCGCCAGGGTGCGATTGAGGTCGCTGATCGCCCTCCGATAGCGGTCAGGAGCCCGATAAACTTCACTGTCACGCAGGGCGGCCAGATTGCGTGCCCGCCCTTTGAAAGCACGACGGCTCCAGGTATCCGTGGCAACCGGCGGCTGATCAAGCAACCAGAGTTGCCCTTCAAGATTGGCATCGAGCAAACGGCACGGCACTCCGGAAGCCCTTAATGAGGCTGCCAGACGCGCTATGCCGGCCGGAGGTTCACACGCTTTGGCAAGGGGTGGAAATATGATCAGCATCGGGGCTACTGGTACTGGATATAGAGCGGCTTCGGATTCAGCTTAAGCACTTCCTGGGGAGTCAGCAACGGATCACCCTTCTTTGTATCGTTATGATAAAAGAGCTTGAATCCGGTATACTGTACCGGCTCTGCAACGACATAATCCTTGTACGAATCGCGCTTCAGCCACGGAGCCCCCCAGCCGTCCATATGCATGACCATCTGCACTTCGGGGCGCAACACGATATTTTTTGAATTCGTAACGCCGTTGCGGGTAAAACGATGCACCGTGAACACCTTGGGAGGAAGGTTGTATTTTTTGACCAGATCCTTCAGATAGCCCGAAGCATAGTTGATATCGGCCGCATCGTAGGTACCGATCTTCTTGCCCGGTTTTTTTCCGCTTTTTATCAAGTTAAATTCCGGATCTATCCCCAGATGCACGTCCGGGTTCTTCAGAATCCACTCGAAGCGAGGCAGCACCGAGCGGATATCGTCATGTCCGGTCTGAATATCGATAAACATGACCGCACCCGCTTCTTTGGCCCAGCCATGCACCTGATTGATGATTTTATCCGGCATGATCATCCGGTATTTGCCGTCCTTACCGGGTGCGCCCTGTGCTACCACGGCGATCAAATGCAATGCCGGCTGTACCGGGGTGGCCGGATCAGCTGCCTGCCACTTGGCTACCTCGCCTTTCAGCCGCTTCAGCATTTCGTCTTTTGGGAACTCTCCAAGCGCACCCATCTTCTTCGAAAGCGGATTGCCGTAATATGCAACAATGCGCTTAGATGGCAGGATCGAACCGGGTAACAGAGCCGGGCAATTGACCGGCCATCCGCATTTTTGGGCATATTCCGGGCTCTCACCGGCATTGTACTTGATTTTGGGAGATGTATTCCGGGCGGCGCTGGTCTGGGCAGCAAAAGCCGCAGCCTTCCTGGTCGCAGTAGTCGTTGCCGCAAAAACAGCTTCAGCGGCTCGCCGTTCGGTTTCCTTTTGTGCTTTTGCCTTCAACTCGATACTCTTGCTGTCCGAACACGCCACAAGAGCAAATGTAACAAAAATCAGCAACAGTAGAAAAGATGCGTTACCCTGGTATATCAAATGGTGCTCCTTGTTTTTGAATGTTTCCTTGCTTCAATCAACCTCCGGACACTATTCTTCCGGATCTTCAATCAAAAAATCTTCGATATCTATAACATCTTTTACCTTGTGTATAAGAGCATCCGGCCATTCCCTGATTGAAAGTCTGGCCAGGATTTTCGACTCCTCAAACGTCAAATCCACGTCGTCCGGCAGCTTGTCCGCAAGCTCGCCTGCCCAGCGTGCTTCATGCGCAGTCAATGGAGCCTCCAGTAATTCCCTGTTCGAAATTTTCATACCCATCCTCGTTCCTGATCGCTTTTTGGCAACTTTTAAAAATACAGTGAAAACCGATTCCAGACAAGCTCTATTTTGAGATATCATTTGACAAAAGCGGCCTGAGTATGTCACCAAATAACCATAATCCCAGGAGGAGAATCAACCATGACTACTGTATGTCCATGCGGAAGCGGAAGCCCCTACTCCGAATGCTGTGAACCGATCATATCAGGCAGCCAACCTGCAAAAACAGCCGAGCAACTCATGCGGGCCCGCTATTCGGCATATGTTTTTGCCGAGATGGACTTCATCTTTGAAAGTACCCACCCTGACCACTGCGAGGGGTACGATCACGCCGGCACGAAAACATGGGCCGAAACAGCCGAATGGCAAGGTCTTGAAATCATCGGCACAAACAGGGGGGGAGCTGAAGACTCCATTGGAGAAGTGGAATTCATCGCCCGTTTCAGCGAAAATGGTAATAACCGTGAACACCACGAAGCGGGGCAATTCAAGCGAAAAGACGGGCGCTGGTATTTTACCGAGGGAAGCATGGTACGTCCGAAGCCGATAACAGTAACCAAAATCGGCCGCAACGACCCATGCACCTGCGGCAGCGGGCTCAAATACAAAAAGTGCTGCGGAAAATGATCTCGGAAATTTGAAACTCAAAAGGCGGCTGCCCAGCCGCCTTTTTTTGTGACCCCACCTGTAAATTCGAAGCTATATAATCATTCTTTTTCTCCAACATAGATTGTTGCAATGCCGAATGTCAGTTCATGGAGATGGATATTGCGGAAACCGGCTTCAGCCATCATGCGCGAGAACGCTTCCTGTGAGGGGAATTCAAGGACGGAGTCAGGCAGATATTTGTAGGCATTGTACCGCGAAAACAGACCCCCGACCACCGGCAACAGACGCCGGAAGTAGAAATAGTACAACTGCCTGAACAACAGCGACCGCGGCGTGGAAAACTCCAGTATGATCATCCGCCCCCCGGACCGAAGCACCCGCCACATCTCAGCCAACCCCAACTTCCGATCAACAACATTTCTAATGCCGAAGGCAATGGTTATTGAGTCAAACGTGTCGTTGGCAAACGGCAGATCCTCACAGGGGGCAACCTTGAGATCAATCCGATCTGCGTACGGTGATGCTGCTACTTTTTCGGCGCCAAGATCAACCATCTCCTTACAAAAATCGGCTCCGGTAATTTTGACTGACTCAGGTGTCCGCAGGGCAATCTCCAGTGCTACGTCACCGGTACCGGTTGCAACATCCAGAATACGGGAACCTTCGCTATATTTAAGCAGGCGCACGGCTTTTGTCCGCCAACGTCGGTCGATACCAAAGCTCAATAACCGGTTAAGAAAATCATACCGCGGAGCAATCGCCCCGAACATCTGCTGGATTTTTTCCCCTTTATCAGAAAGCCTGAACATTCGTTTCCACTACCTTTTATCGGATTTAGATGCTATAAAAACAGCGTGCTTATGTAGCACATTTTGCCGGCCATTAACCAGAAAAAACCAAAATGCATCTTCAGGAGCATCCGCTAAAGTGATACCCACCATCCGTATTCAGGATATCGCAGACATCTTAATAATGACCTTTCTGCTTTACCAGATGTATACATGGTTTCGTGGAACTCGTGCCATTCAGGTGCTGATAGGACTGGGGATAGTAACCCTGATATATTTTGCCACCCGCTTCCTGGATCTGTATATGACCAGCTGGGTACTTCAGGAACTTGGCACGGTCCTGATCGTTCTCATCATCGTTGTATTTCAAACCGAGATCCGGCAGGCATTGTATCGTTTCAGCCTCCTGCGCCATATACTGGATAGCCATCAGGAGACCCAGCACAGTCAGTTTCAGGATATTGCCGAGACGCTTTTTCGTATGGCGGCCAATAAGACCGGAGCCTTGATTGTTTTTCAGGGCAATGAATCGCTCCACGATCTGATGACAAACGGGATCGTGATAAACAGTGAGATCTCCCCGCAAATGCTGGAGTCAATCTTTTATGATGGCGCACCGTTTCATGATGGAGCGGCCCTCATCAATAACGGCAGAATTGAAAAAGCAGCCTGCCACTTGCCGCTCTCGGTCAACCCGGATATTCCACAGCACTTTGGTACCCGCCACCGGGCAGCGCTCGGATTATCGGAACGGAGCGATGCGGTTATAGTTGCCATTTCAGAAGAGCGGGGCGAGGTATCCCTGGTAACCGCCGGGACATTGCGCCACATGAACTCACCTACAGAACTGATTATGGCCCTTGACGAACTGCTGCGTAGTGAAATCGAAAGTCCGCGCATCACACTGCGTCAGCGCATTTTTTCAAATCTGCTCCCGAAAGTTTCGCTCCTACTTGCCGTCTGTGTCTTCTGGGGACTGGTAACAACTCGTCAAGGGCAGATCACAACGGTAGCAGCCCCGGTACGACTCCACGGCGTCCCTGACAGCTTAGTTCTGCTCCGAACAGCGCCGGAAGATGTGACCGTTCAGATAAAAGCAATGTCAAGCTTAGCCCCCCCGCCTTCGAAACTTGACCTGACTGCAGAAATTGACGCCTCCAGGATAACAGAAGGCACCACGGCAATAAGAGTAAACCACACCGACATTACTGCTCCATCAGGAATGATAGTAACATCGGTATCACCTTCCACGGTTCGAGTATCAGCAGAGACAAAACTTCGCAAGAGAGTGCCTATAAAAGCAATACTAAAAGGCAGGCTTCCGCCCGGGCTGGCATCATTACGCGTCATCTGCGATCCGGAATCGGTCGATATAGAGGGACCCGCAAGTCAGGTTTCCCCGCTTGTATCGATAGCAACCGAGGACATCGACGCAACCCAGTTGAAAAAGGGAAAAGAATATCTGAAGAATCTGCGATTACCGGAAAAACAGGTGTCGGTACTCCGGGACACTCCTGTAACAATTAAACTGTCAGTTCGGGACAGACGCCAACGGTAGAGCATTGGCACGCGTTTTGCCGAGACAGGGTACTGACAGAATCGGCAACGATTGACTTTTGTAATTGTTTGTTATATAAACGAGGCCTTCCTTATAAAATTTAAAACAGCACGGAGGGAACATGGCCCATATTCGTATCGTTGTTGCGATCTGCCTCATACTCCTGACACTGCCTCAGCTGGTTCTGGCTTCAAAATCTCATGTGGTACGAAAAAGTGAATCACTGCAGTCTATAGCCCGTAAATACCATGTTTCGATGGATGAACTCAAATCCGTCAACAATCTGACCGCTTCCCATGTTTCAAAGGGGACGCGCCTGATAATTCCATCACATGCTGAATCGCTGCCCAAAAAGTCCACGGCATCAGCTCGTCAGTCCACATACAAAGTTTCAAAGGGTGACACGCTCCCCAAAATCGCTAAAAAAACCGGCATCAAAATGGCTGAAATCAGAAACCTGAACGGGCTCAAAGGGAACAGGATCAAGCCTGGCCAGGTTCTGGTTCTTGTTGCTGCCGAGACGGCGCCACCCCGTACTGCCAGCACAAACAGACTTCAACTCATCAACAAAGACCTTTTGAATGAACAGGAATTGACCGACACACTCGCTGAGTTGACTGATCTTGAATCGGAACGCCCGGTTGACCTTGCCAAGTCGCTTGAGGCCAATCAGGGCATAAACAGCATCAAAAAAAGCGCCTACAGTTTTCTGGGTGCCCGCTACCGCTTCGGCGGAAGCAGCCGCAATGCGCTTGACTGTTCAAGCTTCACGCAACAGGTTTTCCGTGAACAGAGCGTCAAACTTCCCCGCACGGCACGGGAGCAGTTTATGTTGGCAACGAGGTTGTACGTGGCGATCTAAAAAAAGGTGACCTGGTTTTTTTCCAAACGTACGCCCGCTTCCCCTCGCATGTCGGTATATATCTCGGCAACCGCAAGATGATCCATGCATCTTCTCGCGAACACCGCGTAGTTATTTCATCCATGGACACGCCTTACTATCTGTCACGCTACCTTGGAGCACGGCGAATGACAACTACAGCCTCTGACACCATAAATTTCAATGAATTACTTCTCGGTGTAGAAGAAGAAAATGAAAATGATATTTTGACAAACGATACGCTTGGCGTGTCATTGAACCTTGCAAAATAGCATCTGTCTCGCATGCATTCCAACTACATCCGGGTCCCCTGACCCGGATTTTTTTTCGCCATGAAAATCCTGCTCGCCTACCAATCCGGATTACCACACCGCAACGATCCCTATATTAGCCTCGTACCGACAGGCTTGTGCTACCTGCACGCCTGCTTGCGCGAAACAGGGTATGACTCAATTCTGGCTAATTTTTCAGCATGGACGATCTCAAGAATAAAGAGTGAATTGCTGACCATCAAACCTGATGTAATCGGCCTTTCCCAATGGACCCACAACAGGCATACAGCACTGGAACTAGCACGTATATGCCGAAATATCCTCCCGAGTAGCACCATTATTATGGGCGGCGGGCACGCTACCTTCTGCTATGAAGATATCCTTTTCGACGGTTCACCGGTCGATATCGTGGTTCGTGGTGAAGCTGAATACACATTGCTGGAATTGGTCGCACGACTGTCATCAGAGTCAGAATGGCAGAACATCAATGGATTGGCATTTCGTCGTAACGGCGCCATAGAGATAACACCCTCTCAAAAAAGCATTGAAGACCTGGATCGACTGCCGCTGCCCGCGCGCTACCTTGACATGTCGGTCGGCCTTGATCTAGAACTGCAACCAGAGTTCATCGTCACGACACGCGGCTGCCCTTCCACCTGCTATTTCTGCAGTTCTCCCGATTTTTGGGGTCAAAAGGTCCGTTTCCGCTCACCGGCAGCGATCGTTGAAGAGATTCTGTATATTCGTCAAAAATACGGGCTGATATATTTTTCGATACGTGACGACACGTTCACGGCTGACCGTAAAAGAGTCCTTGAATTTTGCTCATTACTGCAAAAACAGAAGATCAACATCCTCTGGAACTGTCAGTCCCGCGTCACCGCAATTGATGATGAGCTGGTTATCGAGATGAAACGGGCGGGATGCGAGTGCATTCAGCTCGGCGTCGAATCCGGCTCTCCGCGCATTCTTAAACAGTTGGGAAAAAAGATTATTCCTGCTCAGATTGAGCAAGCCTGTGCTCTTATCAGAGAAATCGGCATCAATCTTTCCATTTACCTGATTAGCGACGTCCCAGGAGAAACGGAAGATGACATCCGGCAGACCATTGAACTCGTACGTCACATCCAGCCTGATGACGGCTACGTTTCTCCGCTTGCCTATTACCCTGGCACGCGGCTCTATAAGGATGCCCTGGCATCCGGTAGCACATCATCAGATATTTTTGCATCCACACGTCACGAAGCCCTCTATGTTGCATCCCCGCTTGGGCATTCATCCTCTCGCCTTTTGAAGGAACTGACTAGGAATCAGCAGAACCAGCCGGACCGTTTCAACAGACAGAAGCAACTTCTCGGCTTCTGCTACACGACAAATGTGATAGCCGCAGAGTGGTATCGTCAGCGGGGAGAATACAACAAAGCCGAGCAGGAACTGCAGGAAATCAATATGTTGCAGCCCGACAATCCATGGGGATGGTTTTTAATGGGTGACCTGTTCTCCGAACTGGGAAGAATTAATAAAGGGAAGGAGTGCTATGCCAAGGTACTGAGTATTGTGCCGAACCACGGCCCGTCTAAGGCGGCGCAAGCAAAGACAAAAAAACGGGGTCATTTGCATGACCCCGTCAGGTGCTGATGTTTTTTGAAAACTTACTTCACAATCCTGATGCCTGGAATGAAGGAAATTTTTTCAAAGGTCTTGTTCAGAGTTTTGCTCTGAAAGTTAGCAAGAGGCGGTGTTTCCGGGTATTCGATCTTGTCGCCTTTGGCAACCTTGATTTCAGGCAGCGCCAACCAGACTTTCGACCCTTTTTCGTCAGCTGCTTCAACATACGTGTAGCCACCTGAGTTCATTGTCTGGGTAACCGTTGCTTTTTTGCCGGCACCTGCAGGAATTTCCTGTGCTTTCATTCCAGCGTGCGGATCTCCACCAGGGGCTGCGGCACCCGGTGCGCCTCCAGGAGCGGCACCCTGCTGAGCAGCCGGCATCTGACCCTGCTGCGGAGCTGCGGCTGGGGCTTCAGTTTTTGGTTTGTCTTTGCATCCTGCAAGGGCGAGAGCGGCAATACTGAGAACTACTAATGCTGTTTTTTTCACCTGCGACCTCCTGAATTTTTGATAACTCGTCTTTTTTATCATATTACAGCTTATTATTCCAAGATAAATATTCTAACACACGAAAATATAACATTATTTCTAAACATCAATGTAGCAGTACAACGCAGAAAACAGCACAATTACACCAACTTCATTGTTTGTAGCCGCCGGAATCAGGGGTATTCAGCGAGTCGTATAATGCAATCTGCTCGGCAAGGGAACGTTTGCGACGACAGGAGGTTGAACATTTCAAACAGAGACGGCAGCGATCATCCGAACACCATTGACAACAGGTACAATCCGGACACGGATGCTTATTCGGTACCTCTTCGGGCATAAACTACCACACTCCTCTAGACGGAGTAGCATCAATGAAATCTATTCTTGGATCAACCTCTCACGATAAAAACTGAACAGGCGGCATTACTGGCTACTTTATGGGAAACGCTTCCCTTGATCCTGCGTTGGATAAACCCCTTTCCAGAACTGCCGATCACGATTACGTCAATTTCTTCCCGTTTGGCAAGAGAGATTATTTTATCAGCCGGATCGCCGTACTCAACAATCATCTCCAATGGGATATCATGCTCCGCTGCACACTTTTCAACAACGTAAAAGATGCGCTCTCTCAGTTCATCCCACTTTTTTGTTTCAGTCATTGGTGCTGACGGTACAAAGTCAGTATAGGTTGAAGTCGGCGCATTCGGCAGCACAAGCAACGCAAAGATTTTACTTTTGAACTGGCTCTGGTTTCCAGCGGCAAGCCGAACAGCCTCTTCAGCAGCCTTGTCAGACTGGGGAGAACCATCAATTGCCACAAGAATTTTTTTGCGCAGATTCAACATAGCACCCTCGTTTGTGTTTTATAAACAAACAATCAAGCAGACGTGGAAGCCGCATTCATGTTTTAAATATAAAGTAATTTTTCGCACTTGACAATTGTAAAACAATATTCTAACATTTCGGAAAAGTATCATAAAAGCGGCGCGTTTGGCATATTTTTTAATTAACGCTTAAATTCTGATATGTTGCGCTCTGCTCTCATTACTCTAATTAGTGAAAAGGACTCAACTCATGGCAAAAAAAGAAAAATCGGAATATCTTATACAGGCAGTTTCTCATGCACTTGACCTGTTGGAGCAGTTTCACGGAGAAGTTGACGAGTTAGGCGTTACTGAGCTGAGCAAACGCTTGAAACTCCATAAAAACAACGTGTTCAGGCTTCTTGCAACACTCGAATCCCGAAGCTATATTGAACAGAACAAAGTGACGGAAAATTACCGTCTCGGCCTGAAAACCCTGGAGCTCGGACAAACGTTCATCAAGCAGATGGGGCTGCTCAGACAGTCAAAACCGGTTCTTGAAGCACTGGTTGCCAACTGCAACGAAACGACCTACGTTTCAATTCTTAAAGACTTCAACATAGTCTACCTTGATGTTGTCGAAACTGCCATGACCGTACGGGTTGTGCCGCGTGTCGGCTCAAGACTGCCGGCCTACTGCACGGCCGCAGGCAAGGTTCAGATAGCCTACATGAGCGATGAAGAGCTTGAGTCATATCTCCCCTCGAAGGATCTGAAAAGCTATACCCCCAACACCATTACCGACCGCGATGCCCTGAAAAAACAGCTGAAGCAGATTGCCGACCAAGGGTACGCCTATGACAACGAAGAGCTTGATACCGGTGTCAAGTGTGTCAGCGCGCCGATCCGTGACTACACCCGCCGCATTATCGGCGCAGTCAGCATTTCCGGACCTTCAATGCGTTTTTCAGATGAGCGCATCAAAAACGAACTGATTCCCCTGGTAATGAAAGCAGGAGAAGAAATTTCCGCCAA
Source organism: Pelobacteraceae bacterium (assembly GCA_041675485.1). Classification (GTDB taxonomy): domain Bacteria; phylum Desulfobacterota; class Desulfuromonadia; order Geobacterales; family Pseudopelobacteraceae; genus JACRCG01. The sequence goes on from JBAYTT010000074.1 coordinate 12,569, forward strand.
ACTCGGCTTCCAGAAGTAGCCGGTTTCTTACAAACTCATTCTAGGCGGCTTTCGAGCCGCCTTTTTTTATGCTACGGTGGCGTACGACAACCAGTCACTCATACATCAAGGATGCGCAGATGCTGATCTACAAAGTTGTTGAAATTGGGACCGTAACCGAAGAAGCAATCGAAGAGACACTCAACAGCTGGAGTTCAAAAGGGTGGCATTTCGATGGACTCCAGTTCGCCATGCGCGAATCGAGCAAGCGTCCAGCCATGGCTTTTGCGCTTTTCACACAGGAAAGCGAGGAAAAGGCATGAACCCGAAAGAAACGCTCTATCTGGTTGACGGTTCCTCCTACATCTACCGGGCCTATTACGCCATCCGGCACCTGTCATCCCCCTCCGGCCATCCCACCAACGCCATCTATGGTTTTATCCAGATGCTGCTCAAGCTGCTCAAGGATTACAATCCCGAGCATGTAGCAGTGGTCTTCGATGCCGGTCGCACGACGTTCCGCACCGAAATGTACCCGAAGTACAAGGCGAACCGCGCCGCCATGCCGGATGACCTGCGGGTGCAGATGGCGCCGATTCGCGAGGTAGTACGGGGATTCAACATACCGACACTGGAACTGCAGGGGTATGAAGCCGACGACATCATCGGTGCCCTGGCCGGACGTTTTGCCGCCCAGGGGGGAAAGGTTGTCGTGGTTACCGGCGACAAGGACCTGATGCAGATCGTAACCGATCACGTCACCCTGCTGGACACCATGAAGGGGAAGGAGTCGGGCATCGCTGACGTGATCGAGCGTTTCGGCGTTCCGCCGGAACTGGTGATTGACATACTGGGGCTTGCCGGTGATTCCTCGGACAACATCCCCGGCGTGCCGGGCATTGGAGAAAAGACCGCGACAAAGCTGATTCTGGAATTCGGTTCGCTTGATGCACTGCTGGAGCGGGCTGACGAGGTCAAAGGAAAAAACGGCGAAAAGCTGCGTGAATTCCGGGAGCAGGCACTTCTTTCACGGCGGCTGGCAACGATAGAATGCAACGTCCCGCTGGATGTAGATCTGGAGACGCTGATCGCACAGGAACCGGACCAGGAAACCCTGAATGCGTTCTTTAAAAAATACGGGTTCACCACACTGATCAAGGAGTTGACCGGTAAGTCAACTCTTTCTGCCGAACAGTATCATACCGTTATGACGGTGAAGGAACTTGAAACGCTCGCAACCGCTCTGGAACAGGCCGGAGAATTTGCTTTCGATCTGGAAACCACCAGTCTCGACCCTCGCTTGGCCGAGATCGTCGGACTGTCATTCTCGTTCCGGGATCATGAGGCGTATTACGTGCCGGTCGGCCATGTCACTTCGTTTCAGCAAAGCAGTTCACTTCAGGACACTGCGCAAACCGGCTTCGACTTCGCTCAGCCAACACAGACTCCGCCGAAGAGCTCTCCGAACACATCCGATCGGCCCCTGAGCATAGTCGAAGGGCAAATCCCCTATGACACAGTGATGGATCGTCTCCGTCCCCTGCTGGAGAACCCTGCCCTGCGCAAGGTCGGCCAGAACATCAAATTCGACATGCAGGTACTTTCCAACAACGGCGTTACCCTGGCCGGTGCCTGGTTCGACACCATGCTTGCCTCCTATATGCTCAATCCGTCGCGCCAGGGGCACAGCCTGGACACACTGGCACAGGAGCATCTGAATCACCGCATGATCAGCTTCAATGATGTCGCCGGCAGCGGCAAGGGGCAAATAAACTTTGCCGAAGTGGAACTGGAAGCCGCCTCACGCTATGCCGCGGAGGATGCCGACGCCACCTGGCTGCTGCGCCGGAAGTTTGAGCCTCTTCTTGCGGCAGGGGGAGACGACAAACTGTTTCACGAAGTCGAAATGCCGCTGGCAACGATCCTCGCCGGCATGGAGAATCATGGCGTGCTCCTGGACAGCACACTTCTGAACGGACTCTCTGCCGACTTCGCCGGACGGATGGGAGCACTCGAGGAGCAGATCTTTTCTCTGGCCGGCGAACGCTTCAACCTTAATTCTCCCAAACAGCTGGGCGAGGTACTTTTCGACCGGATGGGTTTGAAGAGCGGCAAAAAGAACAAGGGGAAAACCGGCTGGTCCACCGACAACGAGGTACTGACCGCACTGGCTGAAGAGCAGGAAATTGTCCGCCTGATCCTCGATTACCGTTCTGTTGCCAAGCTCAAATCCACCTATACCGATGCCCTCCCGCGCCTTGTCAGTCCGCGCACCGGCCGGGTCCACACCTCATACAACCAGACCGTTACCAGCACCGGCCGGCTTTCATCGTCCGACCCGAACCTGCAGAACATCCCGATCCGGACCGAAGAGGGGCGCCGCATCCGCCATGCCTTCATCGCCCCGCCGGGACACGTCATCCTGTCGGCCGACTATTCCCAAATCGAACTGCGGGTGCTGGCGCATCTTTCCGGCGACACCGTCTTCTGCCACGCCTTCGCCAATGACGAAGACATCCATACCCGCACCGCCGCCGAGGTCTTTGGACTGTTCCCCGAGATGGTAACCCCCGAGATGCGCCGCCAAGCCAAGACCATCAATTTCGGCATCATCTATGGCCAAGGCTCCTTCTCCCTTGCCAAGCAGCTCGGCATTGCGCGCAAGACCGCCGAAGAGTTCATCAGCACCTATAAAGAGCGGCACCACGGCGCCATCGCCTATCTCGACTCCTGCATCAGGGAAGCGGAGGAGCACGGCAGTGTCAGGACGATCCTGGGGCGCCGCCTTCCGATCCCCGACATCAAGAGCAGCAACGGCAACGTGTTGGCCTTTGCCCGCCGCAACGCCATCAACTATCCGATCCAGGGTTCGGCGGCCGACATCATCAAATGCGCCATGATCCGGGTCGATGCCCGCATCCGCCGGCAACAGCTGCAGAGCCGCCTGATCATGCAGGTGCATGACGAGCTGGTATTTGAGGTGCCGGAGGACGAATTATTGAGCATGGAGAAGCTGGTCGAGGAAGAGATGGAGCATGCGGTGGAAGCACGGGTACCGCTCAAGGTGGATATCAGTTATGGGGCCAATTGGAGTGAGGCGCACTAAGCGCAACCCCCGCAACGAGCTCATTTCTTCTGAATATGAAATCGTCTGGGTACTATATACGATCGATAGGAGTCCTGCCACTGGGAGCAGTTGAACATCGTGGATTCTTCGGGATGACTGGAGTATTGAAATGAACCCGTTTATTCGGACGTCTCAACCCTGAAACGTCCCAAGTTAACAATAATGTACAGCCGCCTCTAAAACGTGGGTCGCCCATTGATTAAGGCTTTTGCCTTCGCTCTCGGCAGCCATGATTGCAGCTGAGTGAACTTCGGGAGGAATACGCAACAAGACCTTTCCGGATGCTGGAGCGTGCGGTTGTTGTCCCAGCTTGGCGCACGCTGCGAGATAATCGTCTACCGCTTCATGAAAGGCGTTTTCAAGTTCTTCAACGGATGACCCGTGAAATCCGACAATGTCGCGTATCCCTGCCAGGTGTCCGACAAAAATCCGGTCGTCGGCATCAAACTCAATGCGAGCGGCATATCCTTTGTATTTTATGGCGTTCATAGCTTTACTCCGATAGCTTCGAGAAAATGTCGAGCATCTGTCACTCTGTACCGTAACGATTCCTTTTGTGGATGGGGACGATGAAAATATGCCCGTTTTCCTTGTTTTTCAAAAGTAACGGAAGAACCGGACCCTTCAACCACCGCACAACCCACGGCAACGAGCAACGCTTCTATCCGTGACCATTCGAGATTTCCGTTTACAGGATTACTGAATATGGCTTCAAGGGTTTTCCGGTGTTTGCTGTTCATAGCAAAATGATAACATGTTGTGATATCATGTCAAGGAAGTTTTCATTCTTTGAAATGGAGTTCTCATTCTTGTCGAGTCCGGGACGGAACCACTCCCCCTACCCGCCCAGGTAGGCGTGCAATACCCGTTCGTCCGAGAGGAGTTC
>JBAYTT010000075.1:0-16347 GCA_041675485.1 Pelobacteraceae bacterium
ATTTCAAGACTTTTGGGGCATACGTGTGGCCCGTACGTCCGGGACAGTAATATTGAGACATAAATATCATTTTGAGACGTCCACATGATCCGACAACAGGTACCAGTTCTCAGCACCGATGTAATTTCGGTACGTTAGCATTTTACTACATTTGGCATGCAATCTGCTTTGCTACCATTACATCAACAAACCTTCGGGACCGTATTGCTCTTTTTAATAGCAATTTCTTAACCAGTACCAGCCAGCAGCACGCTTGAATCAACAGACACCACTACGAAAGGAGAATAGCATGAAGAACCAAGGTCTCAGCACCATCGCAATGGTAGTAATGATGACGGCTTTGCTGTCGTTCACCGGTAGCCTTGCCGGTGCCGCCCAGGCCAAACCCATGAAGCCGGAATTGGCCGCAAAGAGGGAAATGGTACGCCAACAGAGGGAGCAGCGTGTTACCGATGCCCAGCGCAGGACAGCTGCTGATGCGCTCAAAGCAGAGCGTTTGAGAGTACATCAGGCCAAGCAACTCGTTAAAAAAATGAATCAGGAAAATAACAACAATAAATAGCCCGTTATTCTACAGCGTATGGAGGACATCATGAAAAAGAGAAGATCTATTGATTTGTGGAAATTCGGGCTGACGTTTGTCCTGCTCTGCATCTTAAGCATTCCGCATTTTGCCGAAGCGGTAGCTCCGGTACCGCAAATTCCGACCGGTCCAAAAGACATGTTCGGTAACTGGGCAACACCGGATTACTACACCACCGCAAACTGGGCAAACACCCCGCCGCTTGCCAAGTTTGTCGACACCCTTCCCGGTCTCACGGCTGGCAATCAAAACAATCTGGGCCAGCATCTTCCTCTTGCTGTAGCGGATCAACTTACATACCCAGGTTCGGACTATTACATCATAGAACTCCGTCAATATACGGAACAAATGCACAGTGGCCTGAATCCGACCACGCTACGTGGCTATGTTCAGGTTTCTGCGGGCGGAATGAATGGTACCGCAGATATTACTCCGATTCATTATCTGGGTCCTGTGATTGTTGCCCAGCGTGACCGTCCGGTGCGCATCAAGTTCATCAACAGTCTCCCTACCGGTACCGGCGGCAACCTCTTCATTCCGGTTGACACGACCGTTATGGGTGCCGGGACAGGTCCTGCAAACGCCGCGGGTGAGCCGTGCGACAACACCTCACTCACCAACGCCAATGGCTGCTCGTATTACACCCAGAACCGTGCCGATATCCACCTGCATGGCGGCCGCACCCCCTGGATCAGTGATGGCACCCCTCATCAATGGATAACCCCTGCCACTGAGGTCACCCCGTTCAAAAAAGGTGTCAGTCTGCAGAACGTGCCCGACATGCCGGATCCGGGTGATGGTTCCACGACCTATTACTTCTCCAACCAGCAGAGCGCACGCTTGATGTTCTACCATGACCACGCTTTCGGCATCACCCGCCTTAACGTCTATGCTGGCGAAGCCGCAGGCTATGTTATCACCGACCAGTTTGAGCAGGATCTTATCACGCGCGGGATCCTCCCCCCTTTCCTGGAGCAGATCCCCCTGATCATTCAGGACAAGACCTTCGTGGATGCAACACTCGTTACCCATCCGGTGACGGGAGAAACTAACTTTCCCAAAATCCGTATCACCGACCCGCTCTGGAACTGGGGCAGTGGAGCTGACGTTGGCGGAATCAAAACCCCCGTTACCGGCGACCTCTGGCTGCCGCATGTCTACATGCCGGCTCAGACTTCCACCGCTGGAGCAGGCGGCGTCAATCCCTTTGGCCGCTGGATGTACGGACCCTGGTTCTACCCGGCCACCGCCATTGAAGTCGGGCCGAAACTCAACCCGTATTACGACCCGGATTGCAGCAGTCTGAATCCGTTTATCCTTGCCAATTGCCAGACACCCGGTCAACCGGTCATGATCCCCGGGACACCGAATGTTTCAATGGGGATGGAAGCATTTCAGGACAGCGCAGTTGTTAACGGCACCGTTTTCCCGACGATGACCGTCGATCCCAAACCCTATCGCTTCCGCATCCTGAATGCCGCCAGCGATCGCTTCTGGAACCTGTCGTTCTATAAAGCCGATCCGGCGCAGCTCAGCCCTGAAGCCGCTCTTGCCGTTGGTACGCCAGACCCACGAGGGTACCTGCGCTCCAACAAAACAGAAGTAAAAATGGTGCCGGCATCGGCGGAGCTAGCAGCGGCAAACAACTGGCCGCCACTCTGGCCGGTAGACGGTCGTGACGGCGGTGTACCCGACCCCGGCTTATGTACCGGAACAGGACCTACGCTGGCCTGCCCCAACTTTGGACCAAGCTTTCTCCAGATCGGCACCGAAGGCGGATTCCTGCCGAATCCGGTGGTTATTAATCCGCAACCGATCACCTATATGTCAGATCCGACCGCTTTCTGGGTTGGCGTTGTCGACAAAATGGGCCTTGCCCTCGGACCAGCAGAACGTGCTGACGTTATTGTTGACTTCAGCCAGTATGCCGGCCAGACCCTGATCCTCTATAACGACGCTCCGGCTGCCTGGCCGGCCAGGGTGGCAGGCTATGATTATTACACCGGCGCTCCCGACATGCGCGACTCCGGCGGTTATGGAACCGGCGGGACATATGATGCAGCAACCGGAACCTGGGTAGGCGGTACTGGGCCGTTAGTCGGATATGCACCGAACACCCGCACTGTGATGCAGATAATCGTAAACGCCGGTACTCCAGCCCCATTCAACCAGGCTGCTCTGGAGCAGGAGTTTACTTCAGCTGCGCCGGTTGTTGATACCCCAACTTACAAAAACCTGGCTCCGACAAAAACTCTTTTCGAGCGATCACAGGAACCGATCATTGTCGGCCAGGCCGCATACAGCACTGCCTATCCCAATTCGTTCTTCCCGACCAACTTCCCGTGGGAAGGGATCTCACAAATCAACGACCAGTTATTTCAGTTTGTTACCCTGACTGGGGAGCAAGTGATTGCCCCGCAAGAACCAAAAGGTATCCATGACGAAATGGGCGCATCCTTTGACCCGATCTATGGCCGTATGAGCGGAAATCTTGCCATGCAGCTCCCCAATCCGACAACTCTCAACGCAAACCTGATACTGTACGGTTTTTCGGATCTTGCGACCGAAACAATCAAAAATTCTACCAATGTAAGCGTTCAGGTTGTACCTGGTACTACAAATCTGGCTGATGGCACCCAGATCTGGAAAATTTCCCATAACGGTGTCGATACCCACCCGATTCATTTCCATATCTTCGATGTCCAGTTGCTCAACCGGGTCGGCTGGGATGGCCAGATTCTCATGCCTGAACCGAACGAACTGGGCTGGAAAGATACCGTCAAGATCAGCCCGTTGATGGACACCATCGTTGCCGTACGGCCACGTGCTCCGGCACTTCCGTTCGGTATTCCAAACAGCCTGCGTCCGCTTAACCCGGCTATTCCGCTGGACTCGCCAATGGGCTTTAACAGTATTGACCCGGCCACCGGCCAGGCCTATGTTGCGCCGTCCCCCTATGCAGCCGGCGTAACCAACATCCTCTACAATTTCGGTTGGGAGTACGTCTGGCATTGCCACATCCTGAGCCATGAAGAGATGGACATGATGCGCCCGATCGTACTGGAGTATGTTTCCACACCTCCTCCGGCTTTTACCGCAACGACTGCACCTGGTGGAGCAGATACAATCAATGTGACATGGACCGACCCGACACCGGTAACCACTATCCCGGCTGATCCTGAAGTCTACCGTAATTCCGGCAATGAAATCGGCTTCAATGTCTGGCGTTCAACCAACGGCGACCCGTTCGTAAAACTGAATGCCGTCAGCCTGTTGGCCAACAGCACCAGCTATGCGGACACTACCGCAACTGCCGGTTCCACCTATCTCTACAAGGTAGAAGCATTCAATGCTGCAGTGGATGCAAATAACGCCTACATCGGCTCCACCTTCTCAACCCAGGCTAGTACAATGGCTGCAGCAGTCGCAGTGACGGCTGGCTCTACCACCACTGCACCGGCCACAGTAAATCTTGAGGCAACGATTACTGCTATTCCCGCCGGCGCAACGATTACCCAGGTTGCATTTTTTGAAGGGGTAAATCAAATCGGCATTGCAGCTGTTCCCGGAACGCCTGCAACGTTCAGTTGGACAAATGTTCCGGCCGGTACGTATTCCGTCACGGCAAAAGTAACCGATAATCTTGGTGGGGTAACCGTTTCAACACCCATAAGCGTTGTCATAACCGGGGAACTGGTTGCCAACTTCACTGCAACCGGTTCAGCGGCAGGTGCCGATATCGGTTTCTGTGAAACCGTGACTTTCACCAGCACGTCAACCGGTCCAGTCACCGGTTACAGTTGGCTGATTAACGGTGCAAACTATCTCACGAATCCGGTTAGCACCACTCTTCCGCTTGGCAATTATCCTGTCACTCTGGCAGTGGTCAACAGCGCAACCGGCGAAACAACGCAGGTCACACAGAATGTGGCGATCGTAAACCACAACCCGGTAGCGATCCCGGGCGGCCCATATTATGTTGGCCCTGGTGGCAGCGTAATACTGGCCGGTTCAGCTACAGACCCGGATGCATGCAATGTAGCACCGTTAACCTTTGCCTGGAACGTGGATAACAAAGGTCCATACGACTACTTCACCGCCAACCCGACTATTTCCTACAATACTCTTTTGACAGTGTTGGGAGCAGGAACTCATACGATGACGTTGCAGGCGACGGATTCGAATGGGGGTGTTGGGACGGCTACGGTGTTGTTGACGGTAGGTTCAGGGACAGCAAAAAATGATTTTAACGCCGATGGCAAACCTGACCTACTCATAAAAAATGCTACTGACCTTAATTTGTATGTTTGGTACATGAACGGCATAACCCTAACCAGCTCCAGCTACGTAGCAAATATTCCGACACCATGGGATATTGCAGCAGTAGCTGACTTCAACGGTGACGGCAAAACGGACATTCTCTTGAAAAACACTAGTAATGGTGATTACTATGTCTGGAACATGAACGGCATAACTCTAACCAGCTCCAGCTACGTAGCAAATGTTCAGGCACCGTGGGAGATTGCTGCTACAGCAGACTTCAATGGAGACGGAAAAACGGATATTCTCTGGAAAAACACCTCTAACGGTGATTACTATGTTTGGTACATGAACGGCATAACCCTAACCAGCTCCGTCTTCGTAGCAAATGTTCAGGCACCATGGAATCTTGTGGCAGTAGCTGACTTCAATGGAGACGGAAAAACGGATATTCTCTGGAAAAACGCTACTAACCTTGATTTGTATGTTTGGTACATGAACGGCATAACCCTAACCAGCTCCAACTACGTAGCCAATGTACCGGCCCCGTGGGATATTGCTGCAGTAGCTGACTTCAACGGTGACGGCAAACCGGATATTCTCTTGAAAAATGCTACCACTAATGAAATGTTTGTCTGGAACATGAACGGCATAACTTTAACCAGTTCCAGCTACGTAGCTAGTTTGCCGGCGCCGTGGGAAATTGTTGGCAAATAATGGTGATACTACCGTTGTGACGCCGCAATAATTGAAATGCATTTAAAACAAAGAAGACCCCGACTTTATCGGGGTCTTCTTTGTTTTCCAGTCAACCTCTTCAAAACACTATTGCCATGTGTTTGCCAATTCAGGTACAGTGTTAAGAACTCACGAGGAGGATAAACATGAAAATTCGCTTGTTTTATTCCGTACTTTTCGCCATATGCTTCATTATGCTTGGTAGTCCCGCTTTTGCGTCATCCAAAGTTCTGCTCAAGGTGTCCATCAATGGCAATCTTGCTCCAGGCGAAGCCATCTACGGATGGCAAGCGGATATTGTTTTGCCTGCAGGGGTCAGCATTGCCACAGGTCCTCCGGATGCTAATGGCCTTCCTCAAATAGATCCGTCGTCTTTCTTTTTAAGCGGAGTGGCACTAACAGAACATATTGATTTAATTCTTGGAAGTTATGATTCTTCGATAAATGTAATACACTTGGCATTATTATCATATAACACTGGTATTACGTCTACTGGGGAAGTTGCCACTCTTGTCTTTGACTCTACCGCAACTAATCTAACTGCCAATAATTTCGGGGTAACAAATCTGCTGTTTGATAGTCCGAATCCGAACTTGCAGCTTAGTTTGAAACGTGTCGATGCTGTAAAGGACTTCAACGGAGACGGCAAACCGGACATTCTCTGGCAAAACGCTTCAACCGGTGATTTGTATGTCTGGAACATGAACGGCATAACCATGACCAACTCCAGTTTCGTAGCCAATGTACAGGCACCGTGGGTCATTGCTACTGTGGCTGACTTCAACGGAGACGGCAAACCGGACATACTCTGGAAAAACGCAACTACCAATGAATACTATATTTGGAACATGAACGGCATAACCATGACCAGTTCCAGCTACGTAGCCACTGTGCCGACACCATGGGTCATTGCGACAGTAGCTGACTTCAACGAAGACGGCAAACCGGACATTCTCTGGAAAAACGCAACTACCAATGAATACTATGTTTGGTACATGGACGGCATAGCCATGACCAGCTCAAACTACGTAGCCTATGTACCAACGCCGTGGGTCATTGCTACAGTAGCTGACTTCAACGGAGATGGAAAACCGGACATTCTCTGGAAAAACGCAGCCACCAATGAATACTATGTTTGGTACATGAACGGCATAGCCATGACCAGCTCCAGCTACGTAGCATATGTACCGACACCGTGGGTCATTGCAACAGTAGCGGACTTCAACGGAGACGGCAAACCGGATATTCTCTGGAAAAACGCGGTTACCAATGAATACTATATTTGGTACATAGACGGCATAACCATGACCAGTTCCAGTTACGTAGCATATGTACCGACACCGTGGGACATAGTGAATAACTAAGCTAGTAGTAATAGAGGATATTTTTCATTACCTAATGAGGAAAAATATGAGACTATTTTATAATTACTCTGTGACACTTCTGGGGCTTTTTGCGATAGTTTCTTTTTCAACAGTTGCGTATGGGGCAGCAAATGTAACAATCGTTCCTTCTAGTGATGCTTCATATCTCATTCAAGGAAACGGCATAGACGGTGTTGCCGGAATTGAGCTGAATATCCGTTATGATGCGGTAGCTCTCAAAGGTTCCCCAACAGTTAGGCAGGAATCCCTCGTATCGGGTGCCATGTTCGCTGCAAACACGTCGCTCCCAGGGTCGATCAGAATTGCAATTATCAGCACCGGAACGTTTTCCGGCAGCGGTCCTATTGCCACTGTCACCTTTGCATCGAAAACCGCTTCTGCCCCGCTCCCCACAGTAACAACAAGCATGATCGACAGCAAGGGTTCCCCGATTGCGGCGTCGGCAGTCAATACCCCTGCCGATACGGCCACACAGGGGGTGATCACATCACCCGGCGTTCCTTTCAGCACGACACCCCTTACCTCGCCACCTCCAACTCCTTCTACTACTCCAACCTACCCCGGAACGGTAACGATGCCGACAGAACAGCAGCAACAAACCGGGCCACAACCTGTACCGCCACCTTCAGTCACCCCGGATCAGGTTGGAGATCATACAGCACCCGTTATTGCAGACCAGACACACTCACCAAAAGTTGAGCCAGCTGATGCAAAACCGGCGGAAACGCCTCAATATGTCGTTTACAAGAGTATTGCAGCTCGATTCAAGCAATACGCAGGCACTAAAAGCCTTATCGCCGTTGTAGATCTTTTTGATAGAAAGGTTGCCCAGACAATTGAGCAGGAACCGGCAATAGTACTCAGCGATGGCCATACCAAAGCAACTCTGACTATTGATATTCCCGCAAGAGTCAGCACTTCGCCGAACTTTGCCGCAAAGGGCGGCACACTGGTTTCTTTCAAGCAGGATAAACGGATGAAGGGACGCTGGATAGTCGAGGTGTTGCCGGAAACCGGTTCGAACAAGGTTACCGCATCAATTATTACCGGTGCCGATGAATTTGAATATCCGCTTACCGTTGCCCAGCCGGTAAAAACCGGGCTGCCTCTTGATGATAGCGGCTGGAACAGGTTTCTCACGGAGGTCGGCACTGCCACTTCTCCGCTGCATGATTTCAATAATGATGGGGTACGTGACTATATGGATGAGTTCATTTTTGTTGCAAACTTCATTGCTTCGAAATCAGCACCGCGAAAACTGCACCAACATCCAGCAAAACCAGGAAATAAGAAATGATAACCCGTTTGCTTTATCCAAAACTAACAGAAGCGCTTGCTTACTTACCGGCTGTTGCCCTGCATGGGCCTCGTCAGGTCGGACAATAAATCTAAATCTACCCCCCCTCAGCCCCCTTACCTAAGGGAAGCCTTGAAGTCTCCCCTTAGGTAAGGGGAGATTTAGAGGGGTTAGCCGTTACTGACACAGAAGTTCAACGTCATAGCACTCAATATTCCACGCGAGATAAAACGAAGAAAGCCCTTCCATAATCCGGAAGGGCTTTCTTCGTAAATGAATGCAACATGTTGACTTGTTGCGCTGAGCTTATTGGCTGCCGCCGGTCGAGCCGGTGGGAACGACCACAGGTACCGGCTTGACAATAAACCAGCAGAAATCTGATGTCAAAACGGTAACAATCTTGTTCCCGTTTGCAACTGAGTAGGTGCCGGTAAGAGTACTTGTCGTCCCGTTGGCTTTAACGCTGTACACGGTGACAGGGTTTGTTAACTCCGCGTTTACAGGAATGTTGACGGTAGCTGGTGTGTTGAGCGTAAACGAACCTGCTCCGGAAATGGAAACATCAACTGCTCCGTTTGAAGAAGCGACGGTGAATGCTGCTCCGGTTGCCGGTGTGACTCTCGGCAAGCCGGATGCGGCAGCAGTAGCATTGTCCACAGGTGTAGAAACGACTATAACTGGCGGAGTAGTAATGCTGAAGGTAACCCCGGCAGGAGGAATAATGGTCGTGGAGGCGGGAATGGATACCGCTGTTACCGACGTGGTAGCTCCTGCTTGTAACGGAGCCGCAGCGGCAAGAGACTGGGTGGCTGCAACTGCAATTGACCCAGTTGGCGCATTTGCAGGGGGGGCAGCAACTTGTTCCCGTGTGACCGTGGTCGTTTGAGAGGTTGTCTTTGGTGCCGGTGTTTCGTCACTGCTGCTACTGCTGCTTCCACAACCGTTCAAAGCAAACGATAATGCCACAAGACACATACCTTGAAACATTCTAGTTCGGACTTTCATGTCAACCTCCAGGAAGTTATTTTTCATACACCCGATAAAACAGTGAGTAAACTATATAAGGAAACGTTTAAAAGTCAATCCATTATCTTTCTGTCAGGCGGTATTTCAGCCATGCCTCCCGTAGTCGGTCCAGATGCTGTTTGATGTAGCTTGTACTCAACCGGTCCCGATTATAAAACGATCGAGTCAGGGATGTTGCTGGTTGCGGATTGATTGCCAGCGGGTATGAAGCCAGATAGTTGAGGTTCCCCCGCGGACTACCTACATTGTTGTTTCTAAGGGTAGTTTCCTGAGCATAGGACCATGCCTCACTGCCGCGCACCTGGACCTTTGCCAGAGGTTTCATGTCCCTGGGGGGTGTAAGCGGGAAGCTGAACTGGATGCCGACCGCCTTCCATCTCTTCTCGTCCGTGCCTTTGGTGTCCTTGTAATAAAACGATACCGCCGTGTCCTCCCAGAATCTTTTCAGCTCAAGACTGAACCCCTCATCCTCGGCCCAGAACTTGCCGGCAGTCCCTTCCAGCGAAAGATCCAGCGGACTGTAATAATAGCGGTATGAACCAAGCAGCAGGTCGGAGCGCCGTTTGGTTGAACCCTCTTCGTCCCACCCCTGAACTATCCGGAACAGGTGTTCACCGGCACCGGGGCGGAAGACGAGCTCGTTCAGCATCCCGTAACGGTCATGGACTATCATGCCTCCTCCCAGATTCAGCATCACAAACGGCAGTGGCTTCACCGCCTGAAACAGCATCAATCGTTCCAGCTGTGCCGGTTGCCGGCTGCTGCGGTAGAGCTTGCCCTCCTCCAGGTTGTCGCTCCAGGAGAGCGGCAGATCCCATCGAGCAGTGGCCACAGCGCCTTTCCAGAGCATGGTGGCCAATTCCGGCTTCAGCGAAAGCAGGTAATCGAACGCCCCGACTTCGGTGCCGACAAAAGTCGTCAATCCGGGAGCCAGAGTCAATGACGTGTTGAGTACCCCTGAATTGTCGTCTCCGCTGATAAAGTTGACAGAGCCCGTTTCCCGTGCCTCTAAATCAACGATGAGGTGGTCACGCAGATCCTGCAACCCTTCCGGGCGCTCCAGAAAGAGCCGCAGGTAATGCAGCGGTACGATTACGGTCGCGATATGGATATTGCGCCGCCTGATGACAACACGGAGTGTATCAAGATCCTTTGCCGCTGCTTCACAGGCCAGGCCTGCGACCAGTCCGAGCGCATCCAGTTCGTTATGGTTGAAGATGGTATTCTCATATTCGACCACCAGCGTTCGATCCTGAGTGCCGACCCGAACATTCAGAAACCCCTCACTGATCAGGGTGGCGAGTAGGGATCCAAGTTCGAGGTTCGGGGTTCGAGGTTCGAGGTTCAAGGTTCGAGGTTCAAGGTTCGAGGTTCTAGGTTCGGGGTTAACTGCGGGTTCGGGGTTAGAGGCTTCCTTGCTCCTTGCTCCTCGTTCCTCGTTCTTGATTTTAAAATCGAGTGGCAGGCTCAAGCCTACTGCAACTTCGAAATTGCCCGGTTTGTAATCCAGGGATGTTTTTGCGGTGGCGGTAAAGCTGACAGGCACCTTCCAAAACTGCGGCAGCACCACCCTGGCGCCCACGTTGGTCTCCTTTGTGTCATACTCTCCCAGCAGGTAGAGCCAGTCATGCGCCTTGAACTCGCCACCGGCAAAAACGCCCTTCATCCGATTTGGTCCGCTGCCGTAGCCCGCAGAAACGCGCAACCGCCAGATCTCCTCCGAGAGCACCAGATAATTGGTTTTGAGATACACCGCCGCGCCACCTGGATCCTGTGCTCCGACGGCAATTACCGGCAGCAATGGATAATCCCGAGTCAACGGTGCTGTGGTAACCTTGACATTGGCGGAAAGATCCCGACCTGCACCGGGAGCCTCAAAAAACCGCCCACCCAGCTCGATAAAATTGAACAGTCCGACCGAAAACAGATAATTGTCCTGAAACGGTGCAACCTGCCGCCACTTGCTCTCTTCCTGGTTCGTATAGAGGGCATACAGCCATCCCTCTTCAGTCACCCGGGCATTAGGTGTGTTGAGGATGCCGGTAAATCCCTGCAGCGACAGGCCGTTGTGAAACCGCTGTTCCTGCGCGCCTCCAGCTGGAGTGCATAGCGCAAAAAAAGACCATGTACACAGAATAAGAAATTTCATCCGGTTAAACAGACATCTCATTACAGCCCTTCTCACACATGTTTTAAAATTGAAGGCTGACACCAAGCAGGCAAGTATTAGACCGCCCCCGAACGTTGAACGTTGAACGTTGAACCTTGAACATGGAACTTTGAACGTTAACTTCAACTCGCCCCTTGTCGGCTCAGCACCACCAACGGAGTTTTCAGCAGAATCCTGATGTCCAGCCAGATTGTCCAGGTTTCAATGTAAAGCAGGTCCAGACGCACGACATCGTCGAAGTTCTGTACCGTATTCCTGCCGCTTACCTGCCACAAACCGGTGATACCCGGTTTGATTGAAATCCGTTTTCGATGCCAGTTCTCGTATGTGGCAACTTCGTCCGGGGTAGGTGGCCGGGTCCCTACCAGACTCATTTCACCATGCAGCACGTTCCAGAACTGTGGAAATTCATCGAGGCTGAACTTACGTAAAAATCGGCCGACCCGGGTAACCCGCGGATCATTCTTCACCTTGAACATGGCGCCATTCATCTCGTTAAGCGCCATCAGCTTCTGTTTTTGTTCTTCGGCATCTACAGTCATCGTGCGGAATTTCCAACAAATGAAGCGGCGACCGTTCTCGCGCACGCGGGGCTGACCAAAAAATATCGGTCCGGGAGAATCGAGTTTGATGGCCAGGGCGATAAATGGCAGCAATACAGCCAGAACACACAGCCCAGCCACTGCTCCGATAAAGTCCATGAACCGTTTGGCCAACAACTGGCCATTGTTGAAAGAGATACTGTTAAAAGTAAGCATGGGAATTTCGCCATGAAAAAGGCTAAGCTGCATTTTTGAGCGGCGTGGAGTCATGAATTCAACAACGACCCGGACAGTCAGACCCAACTCATGCAGATCATTGAATAACGACCCAAGGTCGCACGTATTACATTTATCCCGGGCAAAGACAACTTCATCGACCATGCGTTCCTTACAAATGGTGATTACATCGTTGATTGAGCCGATTATCGGATAACGTTGGGTGTCTGTTATCAGGTCATCATCTGCCGCTGCGATTAACCCGAGGTTATTCAGTCCCCATTGGTCATGGCTATCGATCAGTTCGCATATTTTCAACGCGTTCTGTCCTGTGCCGATGATCAGGATATTCCTGGAGTTGTATCCCTTGCGGCGGATAATTCCGAGTAACAGCTTGACTATGACTTTAATTGCAGTTATCAGCAGAAAGCTTATCAGGAGGAAATATACAAAGAGAATGCGGCTGTAGTTGTGTGGGGCCAGCATGAAAATAACAGCGGCAAGTGCTATGCCGCCAAAGGCGTGAACCTTGAAAAGAGCCCAGACAACGCTGGAATAAGAGCGCAGGCGCAGTGATTCGTAGAGGTTGAAGCGGCTTAAAAGGACCATCCAGATAGGGATAACAAAGAGCAGCAACCAGATATAATCGCTCAGTTCGCCAACAGCCCCCGCTGTCCTGCGCAAATAATAGGCGAGCATAAATGCACCGAAAAGGGTGGCATTGTCCAGCGTGACAGCTATTTTATGGAATACGGTGGCCTGTTGTTTTAACATAATGGCTTACTGTTATGCGCCTTGAAGAGTGGAAGTTCATGAGAACAATAATGTGTACAGTGTACCCTCCACTATGCCCCGAGTCAATGACTGGTCCCCTTTTCCCTCTGCGCTAGCCCCTGTTCAATTCTGACTCAACTATCATCTTAATTACATCGCGCATCTTAAAGTTTGCTTGCCATCCAAAGCATTTAAATGCTTTTCCGGGGTTACCCTTACTAACCATAATCTCGGACGGACGCAGCAGCGCCGGGTCGCTTATGACGTGATCATGCCAGTCGAGTCCTAAGACCTGAAAGGCTTCACTCACAAACTGCTCCAATGTATTTGTCTCTCCTGTAGCAATAACGTAATCATCAGGGTTGACTTGCTGCTAAATACTCCACATGGCACCGACATACTCTGCGGCATTTCCCCAGTCGCGGGCAATCGCAATGTTGCCCAGGTGAAGCTTTTCTTTGCTGCCGGCTGCAATGCGGCAGGCCGCTTTGATAATTTTTTTAGTAACGAAACGCTCCGGACGCAGTGGTGATTCGTGGTTGAAGAGGATGCCGGTGCAAACGAAAAGATTATAAGCCTCCCTGTAATTGGCAACCTCCCAGAAAGCGGTTGCCTTTGCAACAGCATAAGGGCTGCGGGGTCGAAACGGAGTTTCTTCGTCTGCCGGTTGACCACCGGTGTTGCCGAAGCATTCGCTGGATCCGGCATTGTAGAGTTTGATCGGTCTGCCGGTAAAGCGAATTGCTTCCAGAAGGTTGAGCGTTCCGACGCTGATGCTTTCCAGCGTTTCCACCGGTTGATCAAATGAAAGTCCGACTGAACTCTGCCCTGCCAGGTTATAGATCTCATCAGGCTGCGCCTTCGACAATACCTGCAGAACGCTTCTAAAATCGTTAAGTGCCATGGAGTGGAACCTGATTTGCTCCTTGACTCCAAGCATCCGAAGATTGTAAAAAGTCGCCATCTGAGCGTCACGGGCCGAACCGTGGACTTCATATCCCTTTTCAAGCAGCAAGCGGGCAAGATAGGCGCCATCTTGACCGGAAATGCCACTAATCAAAGCCTTCTTTTGTGACATTATAGCCTCCACACAACGGTACGGTGATTATATTATGTAAGCAACATATAACCGTCGTCGCCAACAACAATTATATTATTTCACCACCGCATAATAAGTTTTTTCTGTCTGTTGAGCAATGACATCCCAGTTAAACTCCTGCGCAAGCCGCCTTCGCGCAAAAGCTTCTTTAGCCATGCTATTGGTCAATTGCTCAAGTCTCTCCGTTAAAATGGAAATATTACCGAGCGGAAATGTTTCACTCACATCAGCAAGTTCCAAATTAGCAGGAATGTCGCTGGCAAGTATTGGTAAATTGTAGCTGATGGCTTCAAGTAATGCGATGGGAAGCCCTTCATGGTAGGACGGTAGCACAAAAAGTCCGGCATTTGAGTAAATTTCGCCCAACTCCTTACCTCGGATGAAACCTGTCAGAATCACACGATTATCTCTTTCTGACAATTGCTTCAAACCAAGGCTGTACTCATCTTCATGGTCGGCGCCACCCACGACAACCAGTTTCCAATCTGATCGACACGCTGAAAATGCCCTCAACAGGTCGTGAAATCCCTTTTCAGGCACAAAGCGACCAACAGTAAGAATATATTTGTGAGACACAAGCTGATGTCGGGCGCACATTTCTCCTGCTTTCAATAACTCCGGCAACTGGACACCATTTGGGATATAGATTGCATTACTGTGAAAGCGAGATACCATCAGTGAAGCGATATGCTTAGACACAGTAATGACAGAATCGGCAAATCGACAGCCCAAAGATTCACCTGTACGGAGAACGAACTTGGCAATACGCCCCCATTTCTGGCGGTCATAATCAGAGCCATGATGCGTCATGATAACAGGGATGGCGAAAATCTTTGCGAATGGAATTAAAAGTGCGGGGCCTATTGCATGAATATGCAACAAATCGAAGTTCCTTCGATTTTTCACTACATGCAGCACCCCCAGGAAAGTATGAATAATTGCTTCCAAACTTTTTATCCGAGGAGTCCAGAGCGGTACTACGTTGATGCCCCTATATTCATATGGAGTTTTAGATTTAAGATAGGGAGTACGTCCAAATAGCGTAACTTGGTGACCATATGCGACAAGACGAGGATACAATTCCTGGCAGTGAGTTTCGACCCCCCCCATAACATCGGGAATACCGCGCGTGCCGAGTACGGCAATTCGTAACTTAACCTTATTCACAGAAGCAGTCTTTTTGTCGAAGCCCCAACTTCTGCCTAACAATCCATCTAAGAGGAGTTAACTTATCCTTCCTCATGGCAGGGGCAACACTACCGATCATCCAGCAGCTCTTGTTGCAGTGTTTAACTGCCTTACGAACGATTTCTGCCTGTTTTCCGTGCCATATCTCATCAAATGTTTGGGTGGTCAGGTCACCCATGGGCATCTCTGCATCCATGCCATTACAGGGAAACATCTTCCCGTGAGGATCGACGAAAAACATGTCTGTTCCGACCTCACAAGGCATAAGTCGCTTACCACCACGCACGTAGTTAGCCATTCCATAATTAAAATACGCCCTGAACCAATTTTTTATGCGCCTGGTTTTCAATAGTTCGAATGCTATCCGTTCAAATTCGTGAGCAACCATTTCAGGATCTTTGAATGTGTTGTCATGCTTATGGAAATAGTACGAGTTATGTGTTGAAGCAGTGGCAAACTCCATCCCCATGGAATCGGCCAATCTATAAAGCTCGATCATATCTTTTGCATTCACATCAGATACTGTCATCCCGAAACCGATGTCTTTCAGCCCCAGTGCCCTAAGCTCTAGCAGACTCCGCAAACCTCTGTCAAACCCGCCTTTAATCCCACGAAGCTGATCATTGGAAGAAGGCAATCCCTCAATTGATATGCGAACTCCAATTTGAGGAAATTTTTTTGCCAATGCTATCATCCGCTCAGTAAAATAACCATTTGAAGAGATTACAAGCCGTTTTGTCTTAGGCAAAGCGACTTCAATAATTTTGTCAAGATCCAGGCGGAGAAAAGGCTCGCCACCGGTAATATTGACAAAATCAAGACCATTTGGGAGTTTGCTAACTATTTCGGGTGTAATTTCATCTGCGGGCTTGGTGGGGAATTGCCATGTGTTGCACATATGACATTTTGCATTGCAGCGATACGTTACAATGATGCAAGCTTCCATACTAGTGTCCCGTTCGGTTAGTTCTTTCCAGTAATATTTGCGCTATGTTTTGCTCTTTGAACAGACTCAATAATCTTTGCAGCGCTCTTAGTCCATTTGAACGGCTTTGCACTGGTTGTGTTG
>JBAYTT010000076.1:0-16320 GCA_041675485.1 Pelobacteraceae bacterium
ACCGTGGCTGGTATGTACGATCCGCTTGGCACACTCGGCACTATCGGGACCATTCTTGCCGCGGGCGGTACGTTGACCCCCGGTGTCACCGCCAGTCCGCTCAACGTGACAGCGGTACTGAAAGCGCTGGACAAAAAAGGATTGCTGAATATTCTTTCGACTCCCAACATCCTGACCTCCGATAACAAGGAGGCCGAGATCAATGTCGGTGAAAACGTACCGTTCCAGGGGTCGGCAACGCAGAGCACGTTTGGTACCACACAATCCATCGAGCGCAAGGATATCGGCATCAATCTGAAGATAAAGCCCCAGATCAGTGAAGGTGATTATATCCGGATGGATATCAATCAGGAAATTTCAGCGGTAAAGGACAGCAGAGGTCAGGCGGTTGACTTGGTCACGACCAAACGTTCGGCCAAGACGAGTGTCGTGGTCAAGGACAAGGAGACGGTTGCGATCGGCGGGTTGATCCAGGACTCTGAAGAGGAGACGGTCAGCAAGGTGCCGCTGCTCGGCGATATTCCGCTGCTGGGATGGCTGTTCAAGAGCAAATCGAAGACGCGCAAGAAAACCAACCTGGTGATCCTGCTGACACCGCACATCGTCAAGGATGCCACTGACCTTGCGGAAATGACGCGATCCCAGCGCCAGTTGTTCGGCGAATCGGCAAAAAAGAACGATCCCGTCGATGTCCAGAAAGAGATTACCGGCAAATGAGCACCGATACCGTGAGCGTTCCCGATGAGTTGGCGTCAACTGCCGCCAGGCTGGGAATCGAGTACCAGCTTGAAATTCAGGTTGATGAGGTCGAATCGGGACTTCTGAACAGCCTCCCCCTGACGTTTGCCCGTGCCAATTCCATATTGCCTCTTTGTGAAATTCATGGCGTTGTCAGGGTTGCCATTTCAAGTGCTGCCGGCTTGCTGCAGCTTGACGAATTGCGCCTGCTGTTCGGCAAGCCGATCGAAGCGGTGCTGGTCCCTGCTCCCCAGTTGGCTGATGTCATCAACCATGTCTACGCCGGTGCATCAGGGACCGCCCTCGATGTGTTGCAGGAACTGCAGGGGGAAGACCTTTCCACCGTAGCAACCGAACTGAACAACCCCACGGATCTGCTGGACCTGTCCGATGAAGCGCCTGTTATTCGCCTGCTGAATTCGGTCCTCTCGGAAGCCGTCAAGGAACGGGTCAGTGACGTCCATATCGAGCCGTACGAGCGCGATCTCATGGTGCGTTTTCGCATCGACGGCATCCTCTACGAAAAGCTCTCACCACCCAAAATAATTCAGGATGCACTGGTATCGCGCATCAAGATCATGGCGGGCCTCAATATCGCCGAGAAACGCCTGCCGCAGGATGGCCGGATCCGGGTGAGGGTTGCCGGCCGCGATGTCGATATCCGCGTCTCGATCATTCCAACCTACTACGGGGAGCGCGCCGTACTGCGTCTTTTGGACAAGAAAAAGGGAATCCTTTCGCTGGCCGATATCGGCCTGGGAGAACATGGCGTACGGACGCTGGAGCGGATGCTGACCCGGACGAGCGGCATCATCCTCGTAACCGGCCCGACCGGCAGCGGTAAATCGACGACACTCTATGCCGCGCTGAACCGGGTCAATTCCAGCGAAAAAAACATCATCACCATTGAAGATCCGATCGAGTACCAGATCAGGGGGATCGGCCAGATTCAGGTCAATCCCAAGATCGATCTTACCTTTGCCAGCGGACTCCGTTCTATTTTGCGTCAAGACCCCGACATCATCATGGTTGGTGAAATACGCGACGCCGAAACGGCTGAAATCGCCATCCAGGCCAGTCTGACCGGGCATCTGGTGCTTTCGACGCTTCATACCAACGATGCCGCGACCGCCGTGACCCGTCTGGTGGATATGGGGATCGAGCCGTTCATGATCGCTTCCTCACTGTCAGCCGTCGTTGCCCAGCGCCTGGTGCGGGTGATCTGCCCGCACTGCCGCGAAGAGTACCGTCCTGAGGTGCAGTACGCCGGAGTAACCCTCCCGGATACATTGTACCGTGGCCGGGGGTGCGATGCCTGCTTCGGGCTCGGCACCCTGGGACGGACCGCCATCTACGAAATAATGCCGATTGACCAGGAACTCTGTTCGATGATCATTCGCCGCAGCCACGCCGGTGAGATCAAGGAATATGCGGTTAGCCACGGCATGAAGACCCTGCGTGACGACGGCATTGCCCGGGCGGCCGCCGGGATCACCACTATCGAAGAGGTTCTGCGCGTTACTCAGGACGATTATGCCGACGTTCCGCTATAAAGCCTACAGCGCCACCGGTTCCTCGACCTCCGGCATCATAGAGGCCGATTCCGAACGTCAGGCGATGCAGCAGCTCAAAGGCAAGGGGCTGCTGCCGCGCGAGGTGGTGGAAGAAGGGAGCGCCAAGAGCCGTTCCGGATCGTTCTCCTTCCGTCGTGGTGTCCCGGCGGATGAACTGTCACTCTTTACCCGTCGCCTTGCCACACTGGTGGCATCATCCATACCTCTGTTCGAGGCGATGGGGTCGCTCTGCGAGCAGGAGGAAAACGGGCCGCTCCGCCAGGCTCTGGTTCGGGTAAAAGAGCGCATCGCGGAAGGGGCCTCCCTGTCGCGGGCTCTGGCGGCCGAGCCGGATATCTTCGGCGAAAGCTATGTCAGCATGGTGGCGGCAGGCGAGGCGGGCGGCGCTCTTGATGCCGTGTTGGAGCGGCTGGCCGATTTTCTGGAGGAGCAGGAGCAGGTCCGCAGCAAAGTCACATCAGCTCTGGCGTATCCGATCCTGATGGTTTTTGTCGGTGGTGGGGTGATGCTCTTCCTGCTGACGGTCGTCATTCCTCGCATCGTTACTATTTTCGAAGACAGCAAAGCCGCCCTGCCGCTGATCACCATTATCCTGATCAAAGTAAGCCATTTCCTGCAGGGGTATTGGTGGATTCCCGCCGCCCTGATAATCGCCTCGGTTCCCCTCTATCGCAAAGCAATGAAACGTGACGATTTGCGCCTGAAACGTGATGACCTCCTGCTCCGCCTCCCCATGGCCGGCGGGATGCTGCAGCGCCTGATCCTCTCCCGCTTTGCCCGGGTTCTGGGACTGCTCCTCTCCAGCGGGGTGCCGATCATGAAGGCGCTGGAGATCACCGGCGAGGTTGTCGTCAACCGGGTGTACCGCTCCTATCTGCGCGGCGTTATGGAGGAGGTCGCCCAGGGTGGGAGCCTCTCCGGCAGCCTGAAGAAGAGTCCGCTTTTCCCTCCGCTTCTCGTGCATCTGACAGGAGTCGGCGAAAAGAGCGGCAATCTGGAAGAAATGCTGATAAAAGCCGGAGTCGCGTATGAACGTGAGTTCAGCGCCCGCCTGACCCGTTTGATGGGGCTGATGGAGCCGCTGTTGGTACTTGCCATGGGGGTTGCGGTTGGTATAGTTGTTCTGGCGGTGCTGCTGCCGATTTTCGAGTTGAATCAGCTGATCAAGTAGGAGGAGTGTATGGACTTCACCAGAATGTTACACAAATTCACTGTCGTTCCCTCCCTGACCGATGAATTGACCGCACTGCAGCGGGTAGCGTACAACCTGTGGTGGTGCTGGGAACAGGATGCTACCAGCCTGTTCCGCCGACTTGATCCGGATCTCTGGAAATCGACCCGGCACAATCCGGTCGAAATGCTCGGCATTCTCCAGCAGACGTCGCTGGAAGCGCTCAAGAGTGATGAAGGCTTCATGGCCCACCTCAAGCTGGTGGATGAGAAGTTGAACGACTACCTTCAGGCAAAAACCTGGTTTCAGAAAACAGTCAATGGCACTTCAAAGATGAAGATCGCCTATTTTTCGATGGAATACGGCCTGCATGAATCGCTGCCGGTCTACTCCGGCGGCCTCGGCATTCTGGCCGGGGATCATCTCAAGTCGGCTTCCGACCTGGGGTTGCCGCTGGTGGGTGTCGGTCTGCTCTATCGGCAGGGGTATTTCCGTCAGTACCTCAACAATGAGGGATGGCAGCAGGAGTATTACCCGGAAAACGACTTTTATAATCTGCCTCTGACCCTTGAGCGTGACGAAAAGGGCGCGCCACACGTGTTCGAACTGGAATTCGGTCCGCGCAAATTCAAGGTGCATATCTGGCGGGTCCAGGTCGGCCGCGTACCGCTCTATCTGCTGGATACCAACCTGGAGGAGAACAGCCCCGAAGACCGCCTGATCACGGCCCAACTCTATTTCGGCGATAAAGAGATGCGCATGATCCAGGAGATCCTGCTCGGCATCGGTGGTATCCGCGCTTTGCGCACGCTGGGCATCATTCCCAACGTCTGTCATATGAACGAGGGACATGCCGCTTTTCTGGCGCTGGAGCGCATCCGTCTGCTGATGGAGAAACGGGGCATCCGCTTCAACGAAGCACGGGAGATCGTCAGCGCCGGCAATATTTTTACGACTCATACCCCGGTGGAGGCCGGCATTGACCACTTTGCTCCGGAGCTGCTGGACAAATTCTTTTCCGGCTATTTTACATCGCTTAAAATCAGCCATGATGAATTTATCGGGTTGGGGCGCCAGAACCCGAAAAACCGGCAGGAGTCGTTCTGCATGGCGGTGCTGGCACTCAAGCTGGCCGGGCATGCCAATGGCGTCAGCCAGCTGCATGGCGAGGTGTCGCGTAAAATGTGGAAAAACCTCTGGCCGGAACTGCCGGAGGAACAGTTGCCGCTCTCCTCGATTACCAACGGCGTGCACACCCGCACCTGGATGTCGAATCATATGGCCAGTCTGCTGATCCGGTATCTTGGTACCCGCTGGCTGGACGATCCGACTGATCATAATGTCTGGCGCAGGATCGCCAGAATCCCGGATGCCGAGCTGTGGCGCACCCGGCTGAGCTGCCGCGAGAAGCTGGTTGACTTTGCGCGCAGCAGGCTCAAGGAGCAGCTGATCAAGGTTGGTGCAACAACAAAGGAGATTGCCACGGCCGAGGAGGTCCTTGATCCTGAAGCGTTGACAATCGGCTTTGCCCGCCGCTTCGCGACATACAAACGCGGAACGCTGCTGCTGCGGGATCTTGACCGGTTAGCCGCTCTTCTCAATAACCCGGCAATGCCGGTGCAGTTCATCTTTGCCGGTAAGGCCCATCCCCAGGATCAGGAGGGCAAAGAGCTGATCCGCCAGATCGTCCAGACATCGCATCTGGAGCGATTCCGGCACCGGATTGTCTTTATCGAGGATTACGATATGGAGGTCGCCCGCCACCTGGTACAGGGGGTCGATGTCTGGCTTAATACCCCGCTGCGGCCGATGGAGGCAAGCGGCACCAGCGGCATGAAGGTGGCTTTCAATGGCGGCCTCAACTTGAGCG
Source organism: Pelobacteraceae bacterium (assembly GCA_041675485.1). Taxonomy (GTDB): domain Bacteria; phylum Desulfobacterota; class Desulfuromonadia; order Geobacterales; family Pseudopelobacteraceae; genus JACRCG01. Next base: position 5,354 of record JBAYTT010000076.1, read on the forward strand.
TTCTGGACGGTTGGTGGTGCGAAGGGTATCAGGGGAACAACGGCTGGGCGATCGGCAAGGGTGAAGTCTACGAGGATATCGAATACCAGAACCAGGTCGAAGGGCGGGCGCTGTACGATCTGCTGGAAAAAGAGGTCATTCCTCATTTTTACGAACAGGGGAGCGATGGCGTGCCGCGCTCATGGATTGCCACGATGAAAGCTTCCATGCAGAGCCTCTGTCCGGTTTTTTCCACGGACCGAATGGTGCAGGAATATACCGGCCACTCCTATACCCCTTCCTATGCCCAATGGAAACGTCTGGTGGCTGACGACCTGGCGCTGGCGCTCGATCTGGCCCGCTGGAAAGAAGACATTTTCAAGGCCTGGCCCCAGATCCGCATCGAGCAGGCCGAGGCGCAATCTGCAGATGCCGTTGCAGTCGGCAGTCAGGTTCCCGTTTCCGCTCGGATAGCCCTGGGCGATATCCCCGCTGATCAGGTTTCGGTTGAAGGATATTTTGGTGTGCTTGATTCGACCGGCAACATTCAGGGTGGTGAAACCGTTGCGCTTGAGATGAAGGATGCCCTGGGGGAAGGCGTGTATCAATTCAGCGGACAGTTGGAATGTCGCTTCTGCGGTCGGCACGGATTTATGCTGCGGATAATTCCGCACCACCCGATTCTCGGAAATATTTATGAACCCGGTTATCTGATCTGGGGATAGCATGGCTCTAGCACCGGACATTCAGCAGCAGGTTTTCGACCTGCTTTCGCGCGCTTCCAATATCTCCTTTGTTACGGCGGATCAGGAAGCGGGCGTCGTTACGACGCTGTCTCCCGGTCAACGAGTCAGTGCCGAAGTCCTGTCGATGCTGCCCAATAACCGGGTCCAGGTCCGGGTCGGAACCGAGCGCTTCAATCTTGATCTGCCGATGGCGGTCCGTACCGGGCAGACCCTGGAGATGACCTTTGTCTCCAGTGATCCCCGCTCGACATTCGCCATAGCCCGCCAGGCGGGTACTGCCCCTCCGGTGAGCCTGTCCGATGCTTCTCGCCTGTTAAGCCTGCTTGTTTCCAGAGAACAGATTATTGATCCCCAACTCCGTTCATCGTTGCAAAGCATCGGCGACATGCTACGGCGTTCATCGGGCGAAGCCGCCGTACTGGCCAATCTGCTGGATGAAGCAGTAATCTACCGCTCCGAAGGAAATGCGAAACCAGCGTCCCTTGCTGCCGGCGATGCCGTGAAGCTGGCGGGAAGAGATGCGGGAACGGGGCAGGTAACCCCGGATCAGGCGCGTTTGACAGCGTTTGAAGCGAATGCGGCACAATTGCTCAGAAACATCGCCCAGAATTCGCGTTTTACCCTGGTTGAGGCAGCCACTCATCCGGTAACACCGCTGCCGCTTTTGCCTGGCGAAGAGGTTAATGCGACAGTAGTGGGCACTCTGCCGGGCGGGAGAACATTTGTACAGGTAGCCGGGACAACACTGGAGTTGGTGCTCCCGCAGAAAACAATGCCGGGCGAAATTTTGCGCCTGACCTATCTCTCGTCTGAGCCCAAGCCCGCCTTTGCGCTTTCCCGGACAATCCCCGGGGGACCCCCTCCCCAGCTGAGCGAGGCCGGGCGGTGGCTGAGTGTGCTGGAACACAGTGAAGGGGGCGTATCCCGCCAGCAGGCCTATGTGCTGGAGCGGCTGAATACGGTGTTGAAAAGCCTCCCGCCTGACTCGCCTGCTTTCAGCGCTATTTCTGATGAGGCGCGGACCTATCAAAGAAGCGCGCAGTCGATGCCGTCATCGGCCCCCACTATAGCCGGTGCGGTTCCGGGCTCTCCGCAGAGTCCTGCAGGGTCGGGAAACGGCATTGTGCTGAACGATGATATGGCCAAGCTTCTTCAGGCCGTGATCAAGGGAAACCGGCTGGCACTGCTTGAATCGTTAAGCCAGCAGGCACCGTCCGGATCTTTCATGCCCGGCCAGCAATTCAAGGGTGAGGTGCTTGCTGCACTGGGGGGAGGGCGTTTTACCGTTCAGGTGGCCGGACAGATGCTTGAGTTCGTCATGCCGAAGGGGGTCAGAAGTGGCGATCTGATCAACCTGTTTTTTATAACCGAAGAGCCGCGGCAGACCTTCCTGATGGCCCGATTCGGGCGGACTGGAGATTCAAAGGTCAGCGATACGGGGCGATGGTTGAGCAGTTTCCTCGGTGCGGCCACCGGTCAGTTTGCCGCTCGGGAAACTCTTGGTATTCTGCGGACATTGCTGGCCGAGCCGACAACTGATGCCTCGTTGCTCGGGCGGTCGCTTCAGCAGGGTCTTCGTGAAAGCGGCCTGTTTTACGAGTCTCATCTGGCCCGTTGGTTTGGCGGCAATTACCCGCTGGAAGAAATTTTCAAGGAACCACAGGGACGCTTGTCTCCCCGCCTGGTGAAGGGTGGCGGAGAAGCCGGAGCGCCGGTTGACGAGCTTGTACGGGCCAGCATCCGGACCGGTTCAGCGGAAGTAATGGATGCGCTTTTTAAAAAAGTAGGCGCCAGCATGGCGCATGAAGGAATAGCCGACCAGCGTGCCCTGCCGATGGTCAGTGAACAGCTTTCAGCGCTGCAGAACGGCCAGTTGCTGTTTCGAGGCGATCTGTTTCCCGGGCAGCGTCTCGAGTGGACAGTTGCCGAGCGCGAAGGGGAACGCAACCAGTCAGGAGGTCGTGAACGGAGTTGGGAGACCAGCGTAACCATCAATCTGCCTCACCTGGGCCCGGTTACTGCACAGCTCACGCTTGACGGAGCTCGTGTTGCGGTCAGGGTTGCCGTTGAGGAGAGTGCGACCGTGCCGATTCTGGAGGCGGGCAGAGCGCGTCTGGGTGAACAGCTGGAGGGTGCCGGGCTGACGCCGTCAGAGTTGAGCATAAGCCATGCATCCGCGTGACGATGAAGAAAAGCGTGCGGCCGCGCTTTCCTATAAGCAGGGGTACTATGCTCCGGTCGTAATTGCCCGGGGCACCGGTGTTGTCGCAGAGGCGATCATTGCTTGCGCCCATGAAGCAGGCGTATATGTCCACGAATCACCGGAGTTGGTCACACTGTTGATGCAGGTAGACAGTGACCAGTTCATCCCTCCCGAACTGTATCGGGCGGTTGCGGAAGTATTGGTATGGCTGCAGTGGCTGGAGAGCCAGCAGAAATAAGTCACTATTCGAGGAGGAGCGATGCAGATAAAGTTTGGCACCGATGGTTGGAGAGGCGTTATTGCCCGTGATTTTACTTTTGAAAATCTTTCACTGGTGGCGCAGGCAACCATGGATTATCTGAACCGGGAAGGCTTGGGGAACAAGGGATTGGTAATCGGCTATGACCGCCGTTTCCTCTCGCGGGATTTTGCCCGGCGTGTGGCGGAAATTGCAGCCGGCAACGGCATCCACGTACGTTTGACGGAGGATTATGCTCCGACACCGGCAGTTTCATGGGCTGTGCGCGAGACCGGTGCCGGTGCAGGAGTGATGGTTACCGCCAGCCACAATCCTCCCGAGTACAACGGTTTCAAGCTCAAGGAATCTTTTGGCGGTTCGGCCCTTCCCGAAACGACCAGGATTCTTGAAGAGATTGTCGTCTATAATCGAGGGAACAACCGCCGTGTCATATCGGTCCCCTACGACGAGGCCCTGAACAAGGGGACTATTGAGCTATTTGACCCCTGTGAAGGATATTTTCACCAGATCAGCCGCTACGTCGATCTCGATCTGATCGCAAAGGCCGGAATCTCTGCTGTGGTCGATCCGATGTACGGTGCCGGCAGCGGCTTTATTCCGCGCCTCCTCCCCGGGGTCGATGAAATTCACAACACGGAAAATCCTGCGTTCGGCGGCCAGGCACCCGAACCGATCGGGCAGAACCTGCAGGAATTATCCGCCCTGCTGAAAAGCGGAAAATACCGGGTCGGTCTTGCTCTGGATGGTGATGCCGACCGGATCGGTGCTGTTGACGAGAACGGGGACTTTTTCTCCTCCCACTGCATCTTTACCGTTATTCTGCGGCACCTGATCGAACATAAGAAGCTGACAGGAGCGGTGGTCAAGACGGTTTCGACAACCCGCATGGTTGACCTCCTGGCCGAAAAATTCGGATTGGAGCTCTTTGAGACGCCAATCGGCTTCAAGCATATCTGTGAGTTGATGCTGGAGCGTGATATACTCATGGGGGGTGAAGAGTCCGGGGGGTTGGGAGTGAAGGGGCATATCCCGGAACGGGATGGAATCCTGCTCGGACTGCTGCTGCTGGAGGCTGTCGCCGTCAGCGGCAAGGGGCTGCGCCAGTTGCTTGATGAGACTATGGACGATATCGGACATTTTTATTATCAACGAATTGATCGACGTATCGAAAATGCCGCCAAGGAACAACTGGTAGCAAAGCTGCGTTCACATCCACCAACCTCGATTGATGGCCAGCGGGTTGCGTCCACAAATTTCAGTGACGGATTCAAATTTATCTTTGAAAGCGGCGACTGGCTGCTGATCCGTCCGTCTGGGACCGAGCCGGTATTACGTTTGTACAGTGAGGCGGGTTCGCAGGATCAGGTTGAACGCTTTTTGCGCCAGGCCGCAATGATTGCCGCTTGAGGTTAGAGTGGCGGAATAAATTTGCGTATGGTCACTACACGGTTGCGCTGGCGAAAAAAACAGTTATAATCCTGCACGCTGAGTTGTGCGAAAGACCTCGGCTCGCGTAAAACATTCATCCATACCTCTATGGAAAATCACGAAAAGGAGCATACTGCTATGGCAAACATTCTGATTGTTGATGATTCATCCACCATGCGCAAAATAATTTCGAGATCCCTTCGTCAGGCAGGCCTTGTCGTCGATGAAATCTATGAAGCCGGTGACGGTATCGAGGGGTTGGGAGTGATTGCGTCCGGAAAATCCATCCAGTTGATCCTGTCCGACATCAACATGCCGAACATGGACGGCCTTGAATTCGTCAAAGCAGTGCGCGGCAATGGTAATTCAACCCCTATTGTCATGATCACCACGGAAGGGGGCGAAGAGATCATCGCTGAGGCGATATCGAGTGGCGCAAGTGACAGCATCAAAAAACCGTTCACGCCCGATCAGCTTCAGGAAAAACTGGGAGGGCTGTTATGAGCCTTAACTCGGACATCTCTCGCTCAACCAGTTTTACCGAAGAGCAGGTAGCGGGTTACGTGATTGATGCAACCAGGGACGTCTTCTCCACAATGGTCATGATGGATGTGGTTGACGATTTTCCGCTTAAGGAGCCGGTAAGCCGCTTCAAGTGCAGTATCACCGGAATGGTGGGCTTTGCCGGGACTTACTCCGGAGTGATTTCAATTCACTGCCCTGTTACCCTGGCATTGAAAATTACATCCAATATGCTTGGCATTGAATGTGACGAGGTAAACGAAGACCTGAATGACGCTATCGGAGAAATAGCCAACATGCTGGGGGGGAGCGTCAAGCAGGTACTCTCCAAGGGTGGGTTGGATGTCAAGCTGTCCATACCGACCGTGATCTCGGGCGAAGACTATACCGTGAACTCTCTCTCCGACAATGATTGTGTTGTCGTCCCGTTTACCGTTGAAGGGCACACCCTGCTGGTCGGTCTGACGCTGAAGAAAGAAGATTAGCCCATTACTATCATCATCGACTATCGATGACGCACTGTCGTCATACTGAATCTGCACCGGAAGACACTATCTGATGGATGGTTATACAACTCTATACGGGATGCTGGAAACGGCTCTGAAGCAGGCTGGTGAAGAAAGCGGCATGCTGCTGGGTCAAGAACTGTCCATTGCTCTTTTAGATTCGCTTTTGACAAGCAAAAACTCCTATTTCGGAGGGCTTGATGACGGCTGCTTCGTGTTGGGAGTGGACTCGGGAGAGGCCTACAAAGGGCAGTTCTACCTCGTGTTTTCACTGCGCGATGCTATCGTCATGAGCAGCATTCTGCTTGGTATTCCTCCGGCACGTATCCAGGAAAAGAAGCGACTTTCCATTATTGAAAATGATGATATCGACGCATTTTCAGAAATAGCCAACATGGTAAACGGTGCACTCAATACCGTTTTCCAGGGAACGCTTCCCAACAAAGTTCGTCTCAAGCTGTTGTCGCCCAAGAAGTACATTCCTGATATCGACCAACTGACTCCTGAAGAACCAGTGCCGGACGGCGATTTCCTGATGTTCCGCTCCAAGCTGGAAATGCCGGGACAGGAAATGAACCATCTTGATGTTCTTATCCCTGTTGCTCTGGGCAACCTTTTTGACCCGCCGCCGATTGCCGCCGAAGAAGAGAAGGAAGCAGCGGTTGGCACGGAAACGGCAGGTGGCGATGCAGTTGTCGGCGCTGATGAGGAAGCTGAAGGCGTGCCGGCAGCTCCTTCCGGAGTTGACAGCATTATTGTGCTGGAGGACAACGAGGAACAGCGACAGCAGATGGTGGAACTGGTTTCATTTACGGGATATCAGGTTGCCGAGGGAACGCTTAATGCAGATATAAAGGAATTGTTTTCCGGCCGTAATGTAAAATTGGTCATCATCGGTTCGCAAGATGCCGATGATCGCGAATTGTCCGTCTGTATAAAAGTCAATGCCATTCGTCAGGATTTTCCTCCGCCGATCATCATGAGTGCAGAATGCTGGACGAGAACCGCTGTACTGAAAGCGCTTAAATACGGGGCGCGGGATATTATCATAAAGCCCTTCAATGGTGATGATGTGACGACAAAGATCCGCCGCTACTGTAAAATTGTTCCTGCTTGATTTCTAGCGTGCACGATGTTTCTTTTCTGCTCTTTTCGTGAAATTTTAAGGGCTATGCGGGTCTGATATGTCTCAACCAGCTTCACAATCTGCTTTTACGCACTACAGTGGCCGGACATTTGCTTTTGGAGTGTCGCTGCTCGTTCTTGTTCTCATACTGTCCGCCGGACAGGCGCAGGCATCAATTCCCAACCGCCTTTACCGGATAGATATCCGTCCTCATAAAGATTTTACCCGCCTTAAGATAAATCTCGCAGATCCTCCGCGTTACACGCTGGAGGCGATTCCAGGCAACCGTTTGCGTCTTGTCATACAAGATACCGGAGGCACGTTATTTAAAAAGTTCCGGCGCTATTCCGACAAAAACATTGGCGGATTGGTTCTTAAAAAGCGGGGGGAAGCCCTGATGGTTACGTTCCAGGTTTCTCAGCGGGCCGGGTGGCGGGATCTCTCCCGACCTGATATCAGTGCCATAACTCTTGATATTGGCGCCGCTTTCAAGCCGGGGGCGCCGCATCCTTACCTGGAAGGGCGGGAAAAAATCTGGACCGGTGTCGGAAAACTGGTGCGTGACTTCGATCCTCCGCTGAAATCGGAGATTCCATTTTCTCCGACGGATAGCCAGATCCTGAAAAATTTCGCTGCAGAAGATGAACAGAAAGTTTTTATGGCGGCGGAAGCCGCTCTCTACAAGGGAAATCTTACCGAAGCCGAGGAGCTGTTCACCCGTTTCTCCTCGCGAGCGGCTCCGATCAGGGCGTTGGCACTCTATCGTCTTGCCGAGACATGGTACAAGCTGCAAAAGTATCCCCAGGCTCTGACCGCTTTTCGTGAGGCGGAGAAACTGTGGCCGGCTTACCTCGGATTAAACCCGGGAGTCACGTTTTATTATGGTGACAGTATTGCCCGAAGTGGTGAACTGAGCTCCGCACGCACGTTACTTGCCGGCCTTGTCGTGCGGCTTGCTGACAAAGCCTTTGCCCCGGCGCTATTGGTGAGGCTGGGGGATATCCTGACCCGTCAGGGACATGAGAGCGAAGCTCGCGCAATCTACAGCAATGTTGCGGAATATTTCAAAGATAACAAAGCCGGTAAAATGGCGGCAATGCGGGCTGCCGACGGTACATTTCTTCAATCCACCCCCTGGAACTACCGTCCGATCAGTGACGTGTATCTGAACACGTTTCTGCAGAGCGGAGACCTTGACATACGCGAGGAGGCGCACTTTAAATACGTTCTGCTCGAATCGATTCATGGCCAGGCTGGTGAAGCGTTACAGTTATTAATGGGGTTTCAACGAAAATTTCCGCGCGGGGTGTATGCCGCAGTAGTCAGAACCATTAGGGAGGTGCTGGTTGCTGAAGTTTTCCGGGTTACGGACTGGAACAAGAATCCATCCGCTCTCGTGCGGTTTATGGAAGAACAGCAGGAATATCTGGCCAGCTGTGTCGAACAGCCAGGTTTTCTTGCGGCCGTCACTCGAGCCTACAACGAAGCCGGGCGACCGATTGAGCTGGTCAAGTTATTGACCTCTTTGGTGGAGCGTTTGTGGTCGACTTCGGTGGCTCCGGAATTGTATATAAGCATTGTTGACAATGCTGAGTTAATCGGAGATACGGCAAGTGCCGAGCGGGCCGTTAAGGCGTTTCTGAGTAAATTTCCCGGAAACCAGCGAGCACGGCTGATGACAGAACGACTGGGATCAATATATTTCTCAAAAGAAAAATATCAGCAGGTCAAGGATACGCTCCTCTGGTTGCTTAATAAGGGAGAGCGCGCTCAGCGGGCTGAAAGTTATTATCAGCTGGGAAGGTCACTCTGGGCGCTCCAGCTCTATTCTCAGGCCGCCAAATCAATGGATCTTTTTTTAGCAGCATCTTCAGGGCGTGATCCTCGTCTTGTACCGGACGCTTATTTTGTCGCCGGCTCTGCCAGGGAAAGCCTGGGAGATCGAAAAGGTGCCTTGAAGATGTTTGAGGCTGCGCTTAGTTTGCCGGATAACAAGCGCAATGAAGAATTTATCTACAGAGCCGGGGAGATAAACCTCCGACAAGGTAATATCCAGCGAGCAAAGGGATTGTTCGGTCAGCTTGCAAAAAGCGGCAAGGACCCCGATTGGCAGAAGCTTGCCCAACAGGCCCTGTCGTCCCTCGAAACAAAGCCCCCGCTTCCGTAAGACCGTTTAGAAGCCAATTATTTGACTTTGTCAAAAGAATGGCATTTCCCGCGCCATGATTTTTGTTGGTAAATCTCCTGACCACCCTCGTTTTGTGCTCTTGTGCAGACTTGTACGGAGTTGAATATGTAATCAGAACATTGTGGGCGGCGGTACGTTTCTTGCAGAAACGGAGTTTTGGGAGGAGTCGGATATGCAAATAGAAGGCATTTTCAGCAACACCGTTGAGCTGCTGGGGAAGAGTATTGATCTGAGAGCTAAAAATCAGAATTTGATTGCTTCCAACGTTGCCAACGCTGAAACCCCTAACTTTGTGCCAAAGAGCCTGGATTTTGAACAGGAATTGCAGGGTGCACTCAAAAGCCGTCAATCCGGACAGCGCCATTCTTCTCCCCCAAACGCACGTCATATTCCAATTCGAGGTGCCGGAGGCGGAAGTGCTGTCAAATCGGTGTCAGGCACGGTCATCGAAACACCTGCAAAGACTCCCGGCAAAGACGGCAATGCGGTCGAGATTGAAAATGAAATGGGTCGGATGGCTGAAAACCAGATCATGTTTAACGCTTCGGTTCAAATGCTGAACAAAAAATTTGAAGGATTGCGAGCCGCAATCAGGGGGACGTTGTAAATGGATTTTTTCAGCTCCATGAATGTTAGTTCGTCGGCACTTTCCGCTGAGCGGACGCGAATGAACCTGATATCGAGCAATCTCGCCAATGCAAATGCTACCCGGACTCCCGAGGGTGGACCATACAAACGGAAAGATGCCGTTTTTGCTGCGACTCCGGTTGAAAACAGTTTCAATCGGGTCCTTGATGGCGCAACAGCCAAGCAGGTACGGAAAGTGGACGTTTCTGAAATTGTCGAAGACCAAAATCCTCCCCGCCTGCAGTATGACCCCGGGCACCCTGACGCCAATCCCCAAGGATATGTCGCGATGCCGAACGTCAACGTTGTTGAAGAAATGACCGATATGATCAGTGCTTCCCGGTCGTATGAAGCCAATGTCACTGCTGTCCAGGCAGCTAAGGCCATGGCCATGAAAACGCTTGAAATCGGCAAGTAGTAACATCGAAGTTAATCTCCGAGAGGACAATAAGGGCCTGCCCGAAGGCAGGTAAAGTCTCTTGACGGGAACAGGAATTAGAACATACGAGGGGATAATCATGGTAATTTCAGGTATTGAGAGCGGGATCGGGATGGCGAAAGCCTTTCCGGAAACTAACAAGGTCAGTGCATCGTCTACCGCGGATGGAGCGGGCAAGTTTTTCAGCGAACTCGTCTCCAAAGTAAATGATATCCAGGTGCAGTCGGACAAATCGATTCAAGGACTCGCCAGTGGAGAAAACAAAAATCTTCATGAGGTCATGATCGAGGTAGAGAAAGCCAGTATATCATTCCAGTTTATGTCGCAGGTACGCAACAAGGCTCTTGAAGCCTATCAGGAAGTCATGAGAATGCAGGTGTAGCACAATTTAGCAGTGGCTTGTCACTGTTCAGTCAGTAATATATCGAAAGGAATATAAACCTCACCAATGCCAGAAGGAATTCGAAGACTCATAGAGCCTTTTCTCGCGCTTTCGCCCGGAAAGCAGATGCTGATAGCTGCCGTAGCTTTTTTGTCTGCAGCAGCATTTGCTATCCTGATTTTTGTCGCAAACCGTACCGATTACCGACCGCTCTTCACCAATCTGACCTCTGAGGATGCCGGAGAAATTGTCAAAAAGCTGAAGGATGCCAAAACACCCTATCAGATTACAGCTGATGGCAAGGGTATCCTTGTGCCGTCCGATAAGGTTTACGAACTTCGACTGACGCTGGCGTCAGAGGGGATTCCACAGGGTGGTGGCGTTGGGTTCGAAATTTTTGACCGTAAGAATTTCGGTATGACGGAGTTTGTTCAAAAACTCAACTATCAGCGTGCCCTGCAGGGTGAACTATCCCGGACGATTGCACAGCTTACCGGAGTAGAGCAGGCACGTGTCCATCTGGTCATACCGGAAAAATCACTTTTCAAGGATAATGAAAAAC
>JBAYTT010000077.1:0-16139 GCA_041675485.1 Pelobacteraceae bacterium
AGACCACTGATATCAGGCATGACAAGATCGGTAATAACCAGCGAATATTGCCCGCTGGCCAGCATATCGAGTCCTTCCGTTCCACAGGAGGCGGTCTCAACCTGATACCCTTCAGCTTGCAGCAGAGCTGAGAACATTTCACGAAAAAAACGGTCGTCTTCAACTAACAGGATTGTATCCATTTAACGTCGCTCGATAAAGGAAATTGCATAATTAGTATCGTATCTATGTACTCCATTTTCCGCTGCGGAGTCAAACGGCAAAATCCATTACTTGAACTTGTATGGAGTTGCAACAGACCAACCGACTCCGTTTGTAACAAGTTCAATCGTTCCGTCTCGATCCGTTCGATAAACAGGAATCCGCTTTGAACGCAACAACTCCACCGTCCGCTCCGACGGAAGGCCGAACCGGTTACCTGCTCCGGCGGAAATCAGTGCAAGATCAGGATGGACCCGTTCAAGAAATTCCTCGGAAGTTGAGTAGCGGCTGCCATGATGTCCAACTTTGAGAACGTTCGATTGCAACTCGTTTCGAACGGCAAGCATCCTCTGCTCAGCCTCAAAACCGGCGTCGGCACAAAAGAGCATGCTGAAAGCACCATAGCTGAGTTTAAAAACAAGTGACTGTTCATTTACGCTTGTCTCGTCACTCTCTGACGTTCCAGCTTCGGACAAAGACGGAGAAAGGACGGTGATAATGACCGGACCGGGTAAAGTGAGAACATCCCCTGCAGCCAGAGTCCGCTGCGGCACATGCTTTGTGGACAGAGATCTTTGTACCTCGGCCGACACATCCGCACCGCTCCAGAACTCGTCAACCTTGAAGTTCTGTATTACAAAGGGAAGCCCGCCACTGTGATCAGGATGATTATGCGTGGCAATCATCCTGTCAATACGCCCTATGTGTTGCGCCCCCAATGCGGGTGCCAACACCCGCTGACCAAAATCATGCCCGGTTTCGTGCAGATACCCGCCGCCATCCACGAGAAGAGTCGAACCATCAGGAAGACGCACCAGCATTGATTCAGCCTGGCCGACACTGAGCATTGTGATGTGGAGCTGCCCATCTGCTGCATATGTCGCATACAGATGCAGAGCAAAGGCGGCAACCGGAATCAGCACTCCCGAAACCGTGAGGAGAAACCTGCTCTTCAAGAAAGTCACAACAATCATGAAGAGCAGGAAAAAGAGCATATCCCAACCGGTAATTCCGTGGAAGGTAAGTACCGGAAGAGAGGTACACCACATAATGAACCGGTTGGAAAGAGCAATCAGAGTTGCTGCCGGCCAAAGCAGCAGAGGAGCAACCGCCGGAAAAAGTACAACAAACGGAAGAGCGATGAAACCGGCAAGCACTGCACCATAACCAAGAAGCGGCACAATCAGGAAATTTGTCAGGATGCCATTGAGCGACGCAACGTTGAAGATAAAAAGTACCGGCAGCAGAGTTACACACGATGCCGCGACCGATGCTGCAACAAACTGGATCATGCTGCGCAGCAAGCGAGATTGAACACGTGCGGTGTACTTCATGATCAGCGGGACTGCAACAAGTATCCCCCACAGCGACATAAATGAAAGCTGAAATGACACGTCAAAAAGAGTAGGCGGATTTATTGCAACCAAAATAAATGCCGCAAGTAATAGGGTATTGATTGAATCACGCTCCCGCTCTGCAAAGAGCGCCACAGCAAACACGGTCAACATGATCACCGAGCGCGCCGTCGCCGGAGCAGAGCCAGTCAGGAGCAGATAGACAACCATGGCCGGTACGGCAATCAGCAACGCAATCCGGCGGACATTCCAGCGCAGCGCAGGATATTCAAATCGGGTAAGGAACCAGATAACCAGCACAGTTATGAATGCCGCAACGATTCCTACATGGAATCCGGATATTGACAATATATGGTTAACGCCCGCCCTGGTGTAGGCATCATTCAGATCTTGGGGAATTCTTCTTTGATCGCCGATCAGTAGTGCCGTCAAGACCGACGAGATCCGCTTGTCAGGAATAGCACCCCGGATAGCATCACCCAGATTCAGTGCTGCTCTGTCAATCGAGCGTTGCCAGGATGGCTCCGCGGCACCCCTCATGAGCACGATATCGCTCTGGGAGGCAACACGAGCAGTAGCCGTTATTCCCTGAAACGCCAGATATCTTGAATAATCGAATTCACCCGGCAGGCCGAGGCGGCGAGGCACGGAAATACGGGAGATAAAGCGAATCCGGTCTCCTCGCGACAACAAAACATCACCTTCGCTGACATACAACAACAGAAGGCCGGACGCCGGTTGCGCTTGTTTTCCTTTGAACACGGTTTCTACCTGAACCGTCAGACGGCTTCCTTCGGATGCTACTGAAGGGCGTGCAGCAATAATGCCTTCTATGGTAACAGGGTTCTCGGAAACCTTAGAGCTGATGGCTCGTGGGGATGCTTCGGGAGACAACCAGGGATGGAGGGCAAACAGACCCCAAAAAAAGAAAAACAGAGCGGTACAAACAGAAAATAGAAACGAATTTGGCAATAAGCATGAAAGCAACAGGCACAAGAAAACTGCAACAACTGTTGTCACGCTGCAAAAATAGCCGCCAAATACTGACAGGGTCATACCAACCGTCATGAACAAAAAGGGAATCAGGAACGGCCAGCGACGCGACATGACAGGCTATTATTTGCGGATCGAAAAAGAGCCCTGAATACTCTTCAGAAACGAGGCGGCCTCTTCAGCCTTTATTAAACGTTCCGCTGGTCCTGCCACGCCGGCAAGCCGTAGAAAATCATCAGGAGCAGTACTTTTTCTGTTGAACTCAACGGTATCGATTCCGCCTGTCGGAGGAAGGTTTATCACTAAATTGTTATTTCCTGCTTCAAGACGAAAGAGCCCAAGATTAACTTTACTCAGATATTGCTTTGCGAGGAGATTGAAAGGGGTGTCATTAACACTTCCGGAGATTTTTCCCCCCATGACGTTGGCGGTAAGGGTGTAATACCCGGTTTCAGCTACCGTAAGCGGGATCTGCAGTGTCGCTCCCCTGTAGTCGGCCCTGATCCACTTGGCTGAAAAAAACGGACCAAGGAAAGAATCTGCTGTGGGGACGGCAGAAGGGGGAAGAACCACTTTTTCAGCCACGGCAAACGGTTTTGGTGATGCAGCAGGGCCTGCATCAGGCAACTGGGCGTACCGATTCGTCATGGCGACTGCGGTTTCCGCCATGCGTGCGGCAGTTAGCGCCTCTTTGAAACGCCATCCCGGAAACGGCTGAATTAGCGTATAATCCGGGGCGGTCAGAGAAAATGAATCTATGGCCCCTTCGGGAGGAATGGTCACCTTGATGGTAACAACACCTGCTGCCAACGCTACCTTTGCTATGTCAGTGTCCCTGAAGTTACCTGAGTTTGAATCAGCCCGATACTCTTTATCACCGATGGCCCAGACAAAACCGTTTCCCTTGATGACGGCTTTAAGAGCATATTCACCTGCAAGCGGCAGCAAAACGGTAAAGGTCGAGGAAGTTGTATCCGAGACGCCCAGAATCCATCCTTTTCCGGTGAAAGCTCCGAGAAGAGGGAAATTCCTGACAGTTACCCGATCGGTCTGTTCATTGAAGGCATTCTCCGCTTCATAACGAAAAGTCCGCTTGCCACCCATAATCATCAAGTAATCACGATCTGCAGGCTCTTTGGGAAGCCCGTTGCTCCATGTGAACTGCTGCAGAATCAGGCGTGCAAAATCCTTTTGCGTAAAAACGGTCCTCGTATCAGCACCCCACGAAACAGAAGCAAGTTGCAACAAAACTATAATTATTACCGATAGGTAGCGAAGCATTAATCCTCCCTGGGCTGCAGACACGCAGCTTTATGGTGAGTAGTTAAACATGCCCCAGTGTATAGCACAGGTTATGCTACTTGAAAACATGACAATTGAATGATAGAAGATTGTTGATACTTGTGAATCACTCGTTCCTATGACAAAAGAAGAGGGTGCCTGCCGGATGAATTCGGACCTTGCCATATCTGATGTAGTCGGACAATTTGCCGAAACGGAATTGCGTAAATTCTTTCGTGCTTCAGAGATCGGTTCCGGACAGGTCCTTATCACCGACAGCAACGGAACCATTGAATATGTCAACCCAGCTTTCAGCCAGATAACCGGGTATTCATATCAGGACGTTGTCGGCAAATCTCCGGCAATTCTCAAATCCGAGCGGATGTCCGCAGCGTTCTACCAGCGTTTATGGGAATCACTGGACTCCGGAATAGAATGGCGCGGAGAGTTTTTCAACCGCCGCAAAGACGGCACCTTCTATCTTGAAAAAGCTGTTATTTCAGCAATTAAATCGAATGACGGAAAAGTTTCCCACTATATAAAGGTTTCAGAGGATATTACCCATCAGAGGCACTCCGAAGAGCATCAACAGCGGAGACTGAAACTGATCGAATCAATCAACAGTGCCAATCTCGATTTTATGGAACATGGCGATGTACGCCGGATGGCAGAAATAATTCTTGAAACCTGTATGACGATTACCAGCTCTTCTTTTGCAATTCTGTACGAAATGCTTCCCAACGGCAATGCCGGCGTACTGGCGTTATCCATGACATCCCTTGATCCGGTTCCGGGCTTTCAAGAGGTACAATATGAACTCTTGCGCCATGGCCAATATGAAGTCCCTCTTCACTCGTCACTGCTCATGGCACCGGTCATCGAAAACAGAACAATAGTCATCAACTCTCCTGAAGAAAATCACTGGCACTCTTGTTCTTGCCGGATCTGCTCGGCGTCCGTATCGACCTTTGCCGGTTTCCCCTTAACAATCGGTTCTTCAACAATTGGCATGATCGGCCTGGCAAACAGTGAGAACGGCTACTCAGAAGATGATTTAACCGATCTCGAAACGTTTTCTCACTCTTGTGCCCTCGCAATTTCCGCCGCCAGAGCAGAAACAATCCGCAAGTCGACTCTTGACCAACTCCGCCAGTCGCAAAAAATGGAGGCAATCGGGCAGCTCGCCGGAGGAATTTCTCACGATTTTAATAATCTGCTCACAGTTATCACCGGATACAGCACGCTCGCCCTGCAAAAAATCGGTTCCGATCATCCGGCGACGAAAGATATCGAACAGGTAATCAATGCGGGTGAACGGGCAACTTCTCTCATTCGTCAGTTGCTCGCATTTGGACGTCGTCAGATACTCGATCCTCTGCCGATAAATGTTAACATCTTCATCGCCAGTATTCACAAGATACTCTGTCGGCTTATCGGTGAAAACATTTCCCTTACCACCCAGCTTTCACCGGATATCAGCATGGTGCTGGCTGATCCAAGCCAGATAGAACAAATCATAATGAACCTGGTCATCAATGCCCGGGATGCAATGGAACGTGGCGGTACCATTACGATTGAAACCGCAAATCGTACCATTGATTCTACTTTTGTCCGCAAAAACCGGGGTGCGATGGAGGGGGATTATGTTGTCATTTCGGTTCGCGATACCGGAATGGGGATGAGCGAAGAAGTGATCAGCCGGATCTTTGAACCTTTTTTTACTACCAAAGCAGAATCCGGAACCGGCCTTGGGCTTGCTACTGTGTACGGGATCGTAAAACAGAACAACGGCTATATCCAGGTACTCAGCCAGGTCGGCATCGGAACAGAATTCAAAGTGTATATTCCGCGCCTGATGAAGCATCATAAGGAAAAGGAACCATCCGGAAACAAGAAACTTTTTTCAAAACCGGAGCGTGGTGAAGGGCTGATTCTGGTTGTTGAAGATGAGCAGACGGTTCTTGATCTTGCCGCAGTATCACTGCGCTCACAAGGTTATGATGTTTTAACCGCGAGCAGCCCTCTGGACGCACTCAAGATTTTTGATCGGGCAGGCGAGAAGATCAACCTTGTTCTGACTGACATTTTGATGCCGGACATGTCAGGGACAGATATGGCCAAAAAGATGCGACTTAAACATCCGGGGGTTAAACTGTTGTTTATGTCCGGCTATTCCGAGGAGCGTTTAAATCCTCAGGATTTCAGAGGTGAACAGATCCAATTCATGACAAAACCGTTTAGCCCTGCAGATCTTGCCACGCTTGTTCATAAATGTCTTTCAGAGAATACCACCGCGCATGGAGAACAAAAGGGATGATGGAACATATTCTGATTGTTGATGACGAAGAGATGATTCGAGATTTGCTTTCTTCCGCCCTTGTCCAGGAGAATTATATTTGTCATCAGGCGTCCAACGTCGACGAGGCATTCGTTCTTCTCGGCGAACAACCGGTTGACCTCGTGATTTCGGATATTATGATGCCTGGCAGAAGCGGAGTCGAATTACTGCGGGACCTGAAAAAAGTTGACCCTGATATTGCGGTTCTTATGATTACGGGACTTTCCGATATGAACACTGCAATGGAATGCGTTCACCTTGGAGCAGATGACTATATAACCAAGCCGTTCGGCATAAATCGTGTGATATTGACGGTAAAAAACCTGATTGAGCGGCGCTGTCTTGCTATTGAAAAGAAAAACTATCAGGTAAGCCTTGAATTCAAGGTAATGGAGCAGACCGCACAGATCCGAAAGACCATGAATGATCTCTCCAGCGCTTATGACAACACCCTTACCGCCCTGGTAAAGGCATTGGATGCCCGCGAGAAGGAAGTAGGTTCCCATTCGGAACGCGTTATGAATTTTGCTGCATTTCTGGGTGGAAAACTCGGAATGGCCGGCCGGGAACTTCAAGATCTGTCAAAAGGCGCTCTGCTGCACGATATCGGTAAAATAGGCATCTCCGACAACATCTTACTCAAACCTGGCCAGCTTGATGATGGCGAGTGGATCGAAATGCGCAAACATCCGCAAGTTGGTTATGCCATTTTGTCAGAAATAGATTTCCTGAAGGCACCAGCGGAAATAATCCTCAGCCATCATGAGCGCTTTGATGGCACCGGCTATCCAAAACAGCTCAAGGGAGAACAGATACCGATCGGTGCCAGGATATTTGCGGTTGTTGATACTCTTGATGCCATGACGTCCGACCGACCATATCGCAGAGCGCTCCCTTTTGACTTGGTCGTTAACGAAATCATCAAATTCCGGGGCACTCAATTCGACCCGGCGATCGCGGATCTTTTTCTTTCGATTCCCCGTAAGCACTGGGAAGAGTGTGCAGGAAAACGTTTTATATAAATAAAAACGGGGCCTGACGAATCAGACCCCCGTTAATGATATTCCAGATATTATGACTACTCTTCGTCTTCAAAATCGTCATCTTCTCCACCCTCGAAATTCTCCATAACAAATTCGTCATCACATTCTTCACCGCAATCCACCTCAGCTCCATCGATTTCTTCAGAAATATAACGATCCGGCGCCCGGAGTTCATCCTCGGCAATCTTTTCAAAACGGCCCAGAAGGTCAAGGTCCGTACAAAAACGTCCGCTTTTGTGACGGCACGACGCCAAATCACATAAATCGAAAAGTTGAATCTCGCTGCAGAGTCGCTGCGGCATAGTATCAGTTTTAAGTTCCGAGTCAGACATGCTTGATTTTCCTTTAACAGGTACCGTTCAAAAATTCCGAAGCTTTGGCAACATCCTCCCTGCAGCCGATATATACCGGGCAACGCTGATCGAGACCTTCAGGAATAATATCAAGGATCGGGATTTCACCATTTGTGGCTGAGCCACCGGCCTGCTCAATCAAAAACGACATGGGATTGAGCTCAAACAGCAATCTCAGTTTACCATTGGGGCTATCGCTGAGAGCAGGATACATGAAGAGGCCTTTCCCCTTCATAAGAATCTGATTGAAGTCGGGTACAAAGCCACCGGAATAACGTAGCTTCGCTCCCTTATCCTCCAGGTAACGGATGAAGCGCTCATTACCTTCGCTATATTTTTTACGCAAACCACCAGGTGAATAAATATCACCTGACGGCTTCATCTGAATATTTTCGCGGGTAAGTGTATATTCCATCAACTGGTTCATAGTGAATTCGAAAACACCCTTTCCGACAGAATAAACCATTGAAACGCGAGGACCGTACAGGATATACATGGCTCCGACCATCTTTCGGCCGGGTTGAAGCAGATCATTCCCCTGATAGATGCCGACAATGGTACCCACCGCCAGATTGACGTCAACCAGCGATGAGCCATCCAGAGGGTCATACGCTACAGAAAACATCCCTTGCGGGTTGCTGGTGACCTGAAATATCTCCTCCATTTCTTCTGATGCGATGTTGCAAACAACTCCGGAATGCTGTAAACGCTTGCGCATGATACGGTCTGAAAGGACGTCAAGGGCAAGCTGTTCCTCGCCATACAGGTTGGAAGTACCAGCCACTCCCAGGTCGCCGGTTCTAACAGCATTTATGACATATTTGCTTGCTTCGGCAATTTCACAGATAAGATGGACAAGATTACCGCTGATGTTCTGATCACGCAGATGCTGCCGCAGATCTATCTGAAATTTTGTCTTGCCTGCTACACTGTACATGCTTCCTCCGGGCTGAATGAAATGAGTATTAACGCGACAAACATACTGAAAAACAGCAGTTTTAGCAAGATTAAATATTTATTTTTACAGTGAATTCAACCGGGATGGCGAGTTGTGTCAACAGAGGTATGTGCGTTAATAAAGTTGTTTTCTATAAGGAATACAAAAAACAACTTTTTAACGTAACTGACAATACGAGGGATTACATAACAGTTCAGATTTCGTACACCGAACCATCATGCAAAAGTTCAACGTTATCAATAGCCAACCCTGCAATTTCTTTTTGAATAATATCATAATACTGCGGCTTGGGATGAGTAATAAGAATTCTTTTGGGCAATACACTTATTTTTGCCAGCTCTTCAACCAGCATGGATGCTGTTAAATGTTTAGTCAGCTGCGCCAGTGATTTCAAAGAATCGGGAAAAGAGACTTCAACAATCAGGGCATCAACCCCGGAGCAATACGTCCAGATTTCATCGGTCGGGCCTGTGTCTCCGGTATAGACAAGCGTACTACCGCCAGATTTAACCACATATCCCACCGTTGGAACCGTGTGATTTACCGGGATAGCCGTAATCAGGTACTCATTAACAGCACACTCCTGATAAGGGGAGATCGAGTTAAATCGTATGACAGGATTCTCAACCGATGGAATTTTGGTAAAATCAGGCCAGATAACGTCATTAAACAGATGATTTTGCATCGCTGCTATGACTTCACCAGTACTCTGAACAGATACCGTGTGAAGCTGATTCTTGATAATGATGTTGTCGGCCAGGGCAGGAATGCTTCGTATATGATCCAGATGAGAGTGAGTGATAAAAATAGTGTGAATGTTCCACTGTTCATCTTCACTAAGTACCGAACCGATTGTTCCGGCGTCGAGGAGCAACTGGTCATCTAATAAAAAAGCCGGTGGTCTGAAGTCAGGCAACTCTGCGCCGGCACTTCCCAATACACGCAATTTCATAGCCCCTCCTCTGTAAACAGCAGTACGTGAAAACTCGATAATGTATCTTTTACCATTTTAACCAAGTAAAGTCATCTCTAATTCCAAAGTTACACCACGTACTTAATTATAACAGAGATAATTGAAACGGCGATATAGCAGTGGGTAATTTCATTGAATAACTCTTGAGATATGCTACAAATCTGCTACTCTTATGCAAGTTCATTCCCCGTAAAACAGGATGATGCCATGCCTCAGGAAACAGATGCATTAAAACAGCAGCTTGAATATCGCAAACGGCTGATGGACAAAATCAACGAAATACACTCCGCAGAAAACCTCAACACTATCCTTATTCATATAAAAGATAGCATTGCAGGCCTGTTTGACGCTGAACGCATAACCATCTACCTGGCAGATGCCAAGCGAAGCCTGCTGATTTCAAAAGTAAAAAGCGGCAGCGAAGTTCAACAGATTGTCGTACCGATAAGTGATGCGAGCCTTGCAGGCTACTGTGCTATTCCAGGAACCATCATCAACATAAAAAATGCATATGATCAGCATGAATTAAAGATGATCGGAAGCAACCTCAACTTTGACGACAGCTGGGATAAGAAAACAGGTTTTTACACCAAACAAGTGCTCTGCGTGCCGATGAAATTCCAGAAGACCCTGATCGGCGTCATCCAGATCATCAACAAGAAAGGTGATATCCCCTATGACGACACCGATATCTCCTACGCGGTGGAATTGGCAACATCACTCTCAATTGCTATTCACAACATATACCGACTCTCCGTAACTACGAAAGTTATTCGCCACAAAGCGCGCTATAATTACCTGTTGGACAAGAACCTTATTGACGACAAACTGCTTGAGAAAGCGTCAACCCATCCGGATGTGATAAAAGCAGGCATGGACACAATCCTGATGCGTGAATTTGGGATTTCCAGAGAGGACATGACAAAAAACCTCTCTTTCTATTTCGGAACAGAATTTATCGGGTATGACCCTACGGCTCCACCTCTGGAAGATGACTTGCTCAAGCGGGTCAAACCAGAGCGTCTTAACAAAGAGTGGTGGGTTCCATTCAAAATAGAGAACGGAATACTTCACATCATAATTGATGACCCTGCAGATCTTGGTCGCCAGGATATGCTTAAATTCGTGTACCCGGAATACAAGCGCATCAGCTTTATCGGCGCTTTCCGGGAAGATATCATTAATTATATCAACCTGTTTTACTACCAAGGCGCTTCAGGTGCTTCAGGGAGTATTACTGACATTCTCAACAAACTTGACTCCAGCGATGATCCGGAAATTGAATCAGAATCACAGCGGGTTTCAGAGCAGGACAGTGTCATCGTCCAACTCGTCAACAAAATCATCATCGATGCTGTTAACAACAAGGTTTCCGACATCCATATAGAACCATTCCCCGGCAAGGAAGATGTACAGGTCAGAATGAGAGTAGACGGACGCTGCAAGGTCTACCAGAAAATACCCTACAAATATAAATACGCCATACCGTCGCGCATCAAAATCATGTGTAATCTTGATATATCCGAACGCCGCAAACCGCAGGACGGTAAAATTGATTTTAAAAAATTTGGCCCGCTTGATGTTGAACTGCGTGTTGCAACGGTACCTACCGCCGGCCAACTTGAAGATGTCGTGATGCGTGTACTGGCGTCCGGGGAACCTATCCCCTACGACAAACTTGGTCTTACCGAACGCAATTCTCGCGTTCTGGATGCCTGTGTCAAACAACCATACGGGCTGGTACTGGTAGTTGGGCCGACAGGTTCAGGAAAAACGACCACACTTCATTCAGCTATCTCGGTTATTAATACTGTAGACACAAAGATATGGACCGCCGAAGATCCGGTTGAAATCACTCAGCGTGGACTCCGCCAGGTACAGGTACACCCCAAAATAGGCTTCACCTTTGCAGCGGCTCTTCGTTCGTTTCTGCGTGCCGATCCCGATGTCATCATGGTTGGCGAAATGCGAGACCAGGAAACAGCAGAAATCGGTGTCGAATGTTCTCTGACCGGTCACCTGGTTTTCTCAACATTGCATACCAATTCTGCTCCGGAAACCATCACCCGACTGCTCGATATGGAGCTTGACCCGTTCAGTTTTTCGGATGCAATCCTCTGTATTCTGGCGCAGCGCCTGGCACGACGTCTCTGCTCCTGCAAAGAGGAATATGTCCCTTCACAGAAGGAACGGGAAGAAATAATTCTTGAATACGGAGCGGAAGAGTTTGCCAAAACAGGCATTAATCCTGCTGAGATCAGGCTTTACAAGGCGGTGGGATGCCCAAAATGCGGAGATTCAGGCTATAAAGGACGTCTGGGACTTCATGAATTGCTTGAAGGGACCGATGCTATCAAAGCATTGGTAAAACGAAAATCTGAAATCGAGTTCATAAGAAAGCAGGCGATTGAGGATGGCATGACAACACTGAAACAGGACGGAATATTGAAATGTTTCCAGGGGTTAACCGACCTGAAGGAAGTCCGTAAAGTATGTATCAAGTAGTAGTTTCGGAATCGGAAACTTCCGTCCCGCAATACTTGCAGGCGGAATTTTTCCATGGGAACGTTTCACCGCACTGCTTGCACTTGCGAAAATGCCCCTGAATTTCGTGTGCGGGTTTTTCAAAGTGCAGGACGATAAGAAAGAACGGGAAAATACATAAAAGCCCCCATATAATGGGGTTTTTACCACGGGAAATTGCCAATTTGAACCCTATGGCGGCCGGAAGGCCGAAAACCAGTAACAGAAAAATCATTTCATTCATTGCCAGCTCCGCTTGTAATCATTTAGACTCACCAGTTTCTATCATACACAAACTGCATAATCAATTACAGCTCATCGCCACTTACCAAGCATCAACTCAATAAAAGCGGCTGCTGCGGGAGATAGTTCTCTTCCTTCTCGACGGGCAGCATAAATTTTTCTGGAAATCTTTACCCCCGGAATTTTGATGGTCATCAACTGGCCATTTGCCAGTTCTTCCGAGATGGCACGTACTGAAATGAATGCGTAACCAGCGCCATTCAGAAGCGCCTGACGGATCGCCTCGCTGCTGCCAAGTCGAGCAACAATCGCCAGTGAATCCTTGTTGATCCATGTGCCTGCCATAGATTCGTAGACTGCCTGTTGCGTTCCGGAACCATCCTCTCGTGCAATCAGCGGAACTTTGCAGAGTTCTGCCTGGCTCAGACTATCCCTGCCACCGGCAATCAATTCCGGTGACACCGCACAGACGACTGAATCATCACCCATTTGCTCAAACGAAATATGCTCGTACTCAAAACGCCCTCCGACAAAAGCGAGCTCAACCTCTTCGTCAACAAGTTGTCGCAGCACAGAACGGCTATTTCCCTGATGCACCTCCAGCCGGACTTTGGGATGCTTCTTTTGGAACTGCCCCAAAACAGCCGGGATCATCCATGACGCAGGAACATCGCTTGCGCCGACGAGGAGTGTAACGTCCTCCATGCCAAGAAAGCGTTGTATGGCAGTGCGCGATCCAGAGCAGTCGGATAGGATTTTAGCGGCACGAGTAAAGAACAGTTTGCCGGCCTCAGTCAACAAAGCCCCTCCCCTGCCCCTGTCAAAAAGCCGGATACCCAATTCTTCTTCCAGACCCAAAACATGCTGACTGGCAGTCGATTGAGTAATTCCGGCTTTTTCGGCACCTCTTGAAAAGTTCCCACACTCGGCAATCGCGACAAACACTTCCAATTGCTTAAACGTCATGAATTGCGCCCTTCATCTTATCGATGTAAAAATATTTGCAGTTAAAAAGCTGTGTCCATCCGGAATTTCCGGACGGACACGTAACCATGCCAACTAACCATCATGCTTCACGAGCATATTTTAATACGAATAGGAAGACGAAACAAAAATGGTCCAGTTGTCGGAGCTTGCATCCTGAATGGCATTATTGCCTCCCTGCACCTGCGACTTGCCGCTACCGTACTTATAGCTCCCTCCGCAAGAAATTGAGGTATTCTTTGTAAAGTGGCTTACTGTCATACTGCCGCCAAACATATCGATATGCTCTTTCTGGTCTGTACCGCCTTGCACAACTTCAGGGGTGTTTGCAAAGTCGGTAAAAAACCCGCCACGAACTGCCCAGCTCTTATTAATGTAATACTCCGCTCCAAGGGCGCCGTTTATGACCGCTTCACGCTTATTTTTAATCCCGAGAAACTGATATTCAAATCCCGACGAATAACTCAGGTCACCGGACAGCAGCAAGGAACTGTTCGGAAAAAAAGCAGCGCCAAGAGTAACCTGGTATGGATATTTTCGTTTGTCTGAAGAAGAATTGAGCGAATCATTTGACCGGTTCAGTTCATGAAGACGAATATTGGAATTTACCGCGAAATCAGGATCGTTAGTTGTTACGGTTGCTTGTGACAAGACATCCGACTTAAGCACGATTGTCTTTGAAACCGCCAACCCTAAGGACACCTTATCAACGGGTGTCCACATGGCACCAACAATTGGTTTTAGCCCCCATTCGTCGGTCTCCAGATACGAATTAATTAAGACATTAGCATATTCGTCTTTCGAAGGATCGGGATTGGCACCAACCTGAATCACCTGGTTGTCTGACTGAGCAGTGTTATTAAGGATCGCATGGGTATCCCGTTTATGTACGTACAGAGTTGCTCCAATCGAAAAAGTATCGGATAACTGGACCGCAGCCGACGGACCAAAAAGATTGGTATCGTTTTTATTGTTAAAATTAATAACCTGGGTTACGCTCCCCCAGTTTTTAATGCCTCCCAACTGATCATAGACATAGAAGTTCGGAGAGCGGAAAGACTGATCCTGGTTCTCCTGATTACTGTCCGGAACCGCGTACGAAAACCCGAGTTTAAATTTGCCCACCGGCTGAATAATGCCAAAAAAGTTTGGCAGCAGTGTAGAGGACGTTCTTGTCCAGTCCTGCCCATTGATAACGCCCTTATACGTCCGGTTCGATACACTATATGCGTTTACGCTGGCAGAAAGACTTTTTCCGGTTGAATAGGCAATCCCCGCCGGATTGTAATACATCCCTCCCGGGTCGTCGGAAACAGCGGTGTAAGCGCCCCCCATCCCGGAGGCCCGGTCACCGACCAGAATATTGTTGTAATGAAATTCATCAGCCCCGGAAGTTGCAGCAAACATGGAAAGGGTGAGCATCACGGCAACCTGAAGTTTTTTACTCATCATACGTTCCTCCTGGAGTCAGTTTACGGATCAATTAGGCTTAGCTTTTCCTTCTATCTTCATAATTCTGGTAAAACGCTCCGAATTCAATGCCAGCTTCATCTCAACGATCCCTTCATCCGACATCGCCCGCTGAAGAGTAGCAAGACGCACATCATACACCGGGTAGGTTTTGCCGACGCCGCTCTTGATCTTGCCAATCTTGTCAAGAAACGTAACGAGACCGGAGGGATCATAGCCCGAAAAGGCGCAGAGCATTACTGCGGAGGCATCTGCCTGCATCTCATCTTCTTTCTTGTACCCATCCCGCAAAATCAGGTCTACCGCTTTATCAACGGTCTGTGAGAACGCAATGCCTACCGATTCGGAGGCTCCGCCGATCAAAGCGGCAATTGATGACACCGCTGATTTTTCAGCCCCCTTCAAACTGAGTTCCTTTACAATATGGCGGTCGGTAACGTGAGCAATTTCATGGGCAAGCACGCCGGCTAATTCCGCCTCGTTTTCCATTTTTGTGAGAACCGCGGTAGTAACAAAGACATATCCTCCTGGAGTTGAATAGGCATTGATTTCACTACTTTCGATGACAACAAAATGAAAATCAAGTTCAGGTCTGCTGCAATTCTGGGTTAGTGTTTTTCCGACAAGATTGACGTATTTTTGTAGTTTTTCATTGCTAGAAATTTTGAACTGGCCAAGCAACCGGGCAGCGATCTCACGACCAAAGTTCAGCTCCTCGTCAGTATCTGATTCAGAATACGTGTCCCGATCAACAACAGAAGCGCGAGACCGCCAATCCTCTGCCTTGCTCTCAGCAGCAGGAAGAACACTCGGTTGAAAAGCGAACAAAAGCGCAATCATGAAAAGCAGGCTCAATGATTTCATCGTTTTCCCCCTTCAAGTTGAAACGACTTGAGTTCATCGGATGATATTTTAAGAGCGTCAACTTTGTCCAACGCGTCGTAGTCACTCCGCTCACCTTTCGAAACCCTGGCCCTATCCTCGTAGGTAAGTCCTTTCATTCCGGCAACGACGGCGGACGAGGATGATGCCCGCGACCTGACGCTCAGCTTGGGTGCCGAATCCGAACCTTGAACCGTGTTTTTCCCGAGCGGTGGAGTCTTCGCTACCTGAACCGCCGGAAGATAACCGGCTTTACCTTTAAACAGGAGCTTTATCCAGTTTTTCTCTTTGCCGATAGAGACAAACTGAAAACCGGAATCGACTGAACCGAGAACTTCGGAAGCAACGGAAGGCTTGGCAAAGACTCTTGCCCGGAACGGCTGAACATAAAGGGATTCTTCAGAAAAAGCAGTTGCAGTGATCAATAAATAAAACATATAAAAGGCAATCAGCAGTACATGTCCATTTTTCATAACCCCGGCACCTCCAAAAAGAGAATTCGACCTGCATTTAGGTAAACGAAGAACAGTGTTTGCAAAATA
>JBAYTT010000078.1:0-16111 GCA_041675485.1 Pelobacteraceae bacterium
CGTACAAGTTCGATATCCGCACCCCGTATAAAGAGCTTCCTGAAGGTGTCCGTAACGTGATTCTGAACGGTTCCGGGGGGGAAAAGATCGAGTTCTGGTGGGACGAGGATGGTGAACGACGCCATACCTACCAGAAGGCGTTCGAGGGGGTTCTGAACAACCTGCAGCGGCGCTGGCGCGAGACTGAATCGGATACGTCCCGCGAAGAGCTGGAAAAATACATGAACGTCATGCCCTGTCCGACCTGCCAGGGCGCCCGCCTCCGCCCGGAGGCACTGCACGTGCTGGTGGGAGGGGTCACGATCCGCGACGTGACCGCACTGTCGATCCGCGACTGCCTCCGCTTCTTCGAAGAGTTGACGCTGACCGACAAGGAGCAGGAGATCGGCCGCCGGATTCTGAAGGAGATTCGCGAGCGGCTCTCGTTCCTGGTCAACGTCGGCCTCGATTACCTGTCGCTTGACCGCACCTCCGGCACCCTCTCGGGGGGCGAGGGGCAGCGCATCCGCCTGGCGACCCAGATCGGCTCCAGCCTGGTCGGGGTGCTCTACATCCTGGACGAACCCTCCATCGGTCTGCACCAGCGCGACAACGCCCGTCTGCTCGGCACGCTCAAGCATCTGCGCGACATCGGCAACACCGTGCTGGTGGTGGAGCATGACGAGGAAACCATCATGGAAGCGGACCACCTGATCGACATGGGGCCGGGCGCCGGGGTGCATGGCGGCGAAGTGGTGGCCCAGGGGACTCCGGCCGAGGTCATGGCCAATCCCGCGTCGCTGACCGGCCGCTACCTTTCGGGCGAGCTCTCGATTGCGGTGCCGAAAAAGCGGCGCAAGGGGGACAAGTCGCTGACTATTGTCGGCGCCACCGAAAACAACCTGAAAGATGTCACGGTCGAAATCCCGCTCGGAATCATGACCTGTGTGACCGGCGTTTCCGGCTCCGGCAAATCGACGCTGGTGATCGACACCCTTCACAAGGTGCTGGGGCAGCGCCTCTACCGCAGCCGCGAAAAAGCCGGGGCGGTCCGGGATGTGCGCGGGCTGGAGAATCTCGACAAGGTCATCAACATCGACCAGTCCCCCATCGGGCGCACCCCGCGTTCCAATCCGGCCACCTACACCGCCGTGTTCAGCGACATCCGCGACCTGTTCTCCAATCTCCCCGAATCCAAGCTGCGTGGCTACAAGCCGGGGCGCTATTCGTTCAACGTCAAGGGGGGGCGCTGCGAGGCGTGCTCCGGCGACGGCATCATCAAGATCGAGATGCATTTCCTGCCGGATGTGTATGTGGAATGCGAAGTCTGCAAGGGGGCGCGCTACAACCGTGAGACGCTGGAGGTGCATTTCAAGGGAAAATCCATCGCCGACGTGCTCGACATGACCGTGTCCCAGGCGCTGGAGTTCATGGGGGCGATCCCGCGCATCAAGAACAAGCTGGCCACGCTGGATGAGGTGGGGCTCGGCTACATCAAGCTGGGTCAGGCTGCCACGACGCTTTCGGGGGGCGAGGCGCAGCGGGTCAAGCTGTCCAAGGAGCTCTCCAAGCGCGCCACCGGCCGGACGATCTACATCCTGGACGAACCGACCACCGGCCTGCATTTCCACGACATTGCCAAATTGCTGGAGGTAATCCAGCGGCTGGTGGATGCGGGCAACACCATCGTCATCATCGAGCACAACCTGGATGTGATCAAGACCGCCGACTGGATTATCGATCTGGGACCGGAAGGGGGCGACCGGGGAGGGGAAATTGTCGCCACCGGCACGCCGGAACAGGTGGCCAAGGTGACGAAATCGTACACGGGGCAGTACCTGAGGAAGATGCTCTAGGTATGCAGTGTTGTCCGGTTTGGTTTTTGCATTTTGTCCCCCTCCTTCCTTTCAAGGAGGGGTTAGGGGTGGTTGCCTTTGATTCTCATCAGTCTTAAGGATAAAAACGAAGTCAAAAGCCAAAACCTGACCACCCCCAGCCCCTCCTTAAATACAGGAGGGGGGCTAAAAACATACTTCTCATGGCTTGAAATTATCTAACCGGACAACGCTGACAGGTATGTAGTACAATATGGATAAAATGAATCCTGCTATTGGAACTGAAAGCCCATATCCCCCCTTCGACCACTCGAAATTGATTGAACTGGCCGCCACGCGCATGCCGTTCGGCAAATACAAGGGGCGCAAGCTGGTCGATCTGCCTGAGCATTATGTGGTCTGGTTTTCCGGGCAGGGATTTCCGCCGGGAAAACTGGGGGATATGCTGCGGACGGTCTACGAGATCAAGGTCAACGGGCTGGAATACCTGTTTGAAAAGCTATAAGCAGTGGCCACGACAGATCAACTGACCAACCCGCGCAGTACTCCGAGGTTCACCGCATCCATCTCGTCGTTGTCTCCCTTGGGCGTTTCCAGAATCTTCGGCACCGCTGCGAAGCGGGGATCGTTCAGGATGAAGCGGAACGGATTCAGTCCCAGCGCCCCCTGGCCGATATGATCGTGCCGGTCTACCCGCGAACCAAGCCCCTTCTTTGAATCGTTGAAATGGAAGCAGTGCAGCCTCTCAATGCCGATGATCCGGTCAAACTGCGCCATGGTGTCGCGATACCCCTCTTGGGTGGCGGTATCGTACCCTGCTGCGAAGGTGTGGCAGGTATCGAAACAGACGCCGAACTTGTCCGGGAACCGCGAACCGCTGATAATCGCGCCCAACTCCTCAAACGTCCTCCCCAGATTGCTCCCCTGACCGGCAGTTGTCTCGATCAGCACTCGCCCTTCAAACTGAGGGACCTCGCTGAACAGCTGGTCAAAGGCCTCGATGACCCGTGCCAGGCCGGTTTCGGGGGAGTCGGCCAGGTGCGAACCGGGATGCATGACAACCTTGTTGATACCGAGGCGGGCGCAGGTTTCAAGTTCGTCGCGGAAGGCCGCCACGCTTTTGTCGCGCGTTTCACCCGGCGGTGAGGCCAGGTTGATCAGGTAGATGTCGTGGGAAATCACCTCATGCAGACCGGAAGCGGCGAACTTGCTGCGAAACAGGGCCGCATCGGCTTCGCTGACCGGCTTCCCCTTCCACTGGTTGGAGTTGCGGGTGAATATCTGCACCACATTGCAACCGGCCGAGACGGCCCTGTCGATGGCCAGGTGCAGCCCTCCCGAGATCGACATGTGGGCGCCCAGGTAATCCGTCATGATGATGCCTCCATAAGGTCGTAGTAATTCCCGTAAAAATGCACATCGACCTCATCGCCCGCCTTGAAATCGCCGCTCTCCGACGGCAGGACGGCAAGAGCCTGGGCATCGACCATGGTCTTAAGAATGGCGGTCTGCTGATTGCCGGCTGAACCTGCAAACCAGCGGCCTCCTTCTCGCTCCAGCCTCACCCGGACAATCTGAACCTTGCCCGCCCTTTTCTTCACATCCTCCCGCAAAACGGCCTTGAACAGGGGACGCAGCACGCGCTGATGACCCAGCATCTTCAGGAGGGCAGGGCGGACAACCTCTTCGAATGTGATCATGGTTGACACCGGATTTCCCGGGAGCGAGAATACCGGTGTCGTTCCGTGCATCGCAAACGCGGTCGGCCCTCCCGGTTTGACCGCGACCTTCCAGAAGATCTGTTCTGCTCCCAATTCATCCAGGACGCAGCGCACCAGGTCGCGGTCCCCGGCCGAAACTCCGGCGGAGGTGATCAGGACGTCGGCCTTCAAGCCCTCCCGCAGCTTTTCCAGGTGGCTGGTACGGTCATCACGGGCAATGCCGAGAATGCGGGGAATACAGCCCGTTTCCATCACGGCGGCAGCCAGCGACAGCGCATTGCTGTTGACGATCTCTCCCGCTCCGGGACTCCTGCCAAGCTCTATCAGTTCGTCACCGGTGGAAAGTATTGCAACGACCGGACGGCGGTGGACCGCAACCAGCGCTTTGCCGAAGTTCGCCAGAATATTGACTTCAGGTGGCCGGACAATTGTCCCCGCACGTACAAAAACAGCGTCGGAAGCAACATCTTCGCCACGTACGCGGATATGCTGCCCCTTTTTGACCGGCTGCAGCAGCGTCACGATCTCTTGGCCATCATCGGTCTCTTCTACCGGCACAACGGCATCGCACCCGGCGGGTGTCGGAGCGCCGGTCATGATCCGTACGGCGCAGCCCGGTTCAACCACGATGCCGTCCCCTTTTGCTCCGGCCGGGATGTAGCCGGTCACGTTCAGCCTGCAGGGGATCTGACCGCAATCGGCGCTGCACACCGCATAGCCGTCCATGGCTGAATTATCCCACTGCGGCATATCCCATGGAGCGGCAATGTCATGGGCCAGCACCCGTCCTACCGCATCGAGCAGGCCGACCTGTTCGACTCCGGTTGATGAGACTTTATCGAGTATGACCTGCCGGGCCTGTTCAAGTGAAAGCATTGCGCACCCCTCTTTCATCCGGTTTCATTTCAGATACTTTCCGATAATCGGTTCCAGCTTCTGTTTGGTACTCTCCGGTATGACGGTCCGGTCGGTAATCACGGCATACTGCATGGCGCTGCCGCAGGAGCAGGACCGTTCGTCGACGATTTCCGCCACCGCATGGCGTATGATGTTTTTGGCCATCGCCACATTCTGGTGGATGATCTGGATGATCGCTTCGACGGTCACGTCATCGTGCGAGTCGTGCCAGCAATCGTAGTCGGTGGAAAGGGCAATGATGCCATAGCAGATCTCCGCCTCGCGGGCCAGCTTCGCTTCGGTCAGGTTGGTCATGCCGATGACGGATGCCCCCAGTGCCAGATAGGAAAACGACTCGGCGCGGGTCGAGAAAGCCGGCCCTTCCATGCAGATGTAGGTGCCCCCCTTGTGGGTCGTTGCTCCGGCTTTCTGAGCGGCGCCGTACAGGATGTCGGACAGGTCGCCGCAAACCGGATCGGCAAAGCCGACATGGGCAACAACTCCGTCGCCGAAAAAGGTGTCTTTCCTGATTCCCTTGGTTCGGTCGTAAAACTGGTCGGGAATCACGATGTGTCCCGGCGCGATGGCATCCTTGAGGCTCCCCACGGCTGAGACGGAGATGATCCGTTCCACACCGAGCTTCTTCATGCCGTAGATATTGGCGCGGTAGTTGACTTCAGACGGGAGCAGGCGGTGGCCGCGACCATGCCGCGGCAGGAAAACCATTTTCACCCCATTCAGTATGCCGGTGACATACTCGTCGGACGGGACGCCGAAGGGGGTGTCAATACTGATCCGTTCGACCTGTTCCAGCCCTTCCATGTCATACAGTCCGCTGCCGCCGATAACGCCGATAGTTGTTTCGCTCATGCCGTTGTTTCCTTTCTGGTATGTTATTGGGTAAAGACAATCCGCAGGCCGCTGTCGGAAGGCTTCACTTCGTATTTTGGAAACGCAGTGAGAGTCGTATCCAGGACAACGCGCAGGAAACCCTTGTTCCGTCCTACCCGTGCCTTGCTGATGCCGAACCGGTTGATGGCAACTTTCTTTCCTGCCAGGGATGAGTCTGCATCGGGTATGTCGATGGCAATCCGCTCCGGTTTATCCAACCGCATGGTCTTATATTTTCCCATCGCACCGTTTGCCCTGATTTCTATTCCCGATTCCCCTGCCGTGATCTCCGTAATGGCAAGACCGGCGGAATTGGAACGGGCAGGTTTCGACTCCGCGGGTGTCTCCGGAGTTCCAAAAGCGGTGCTTTGTGCAGAGGAGTCACTGTAAAGGTTCGAAGCTCTCTCCGTCTGAACATAGAGCGAAAAGGCCCCGTCCTTGAAGTCATATTTGAGCGAGCGTGTGCCACCGGTAGGTTTTTCAATCGAATCGTCATACCGGTAAACCGGTATGGTGCGAACAATCAGGCGACCTTCGATATTGTAGCGGTCGCCCCCCCGGTAGCCGCTTTTCTCGTCAAGATCCGGCACCGTTATGCCACGGAGTGTCGTACCGTTCAGCCAATAGACATCCATCGTTTCCGTTGCTGTTGCTCCGGAGGCCCGGCTGATTACTGCCAGTTCCGGACGGCCGTCACCGGTCAGATCAACAACTTTGGCGGATTGGGTGAGATAATCGACATCCGCCTTTACGGTGGCAATTATCTTGCCGCGCCGCTGAACCGTCACCGTAACAACCTGCACGCCACAGCCGTGTGCCGGACGGCTGACGATATCGAACACAGTCCCCTTATGGTGCAGGCTCTTTGAATACGAGCATTTGTTGCCGGCTGCTGTTACCGGCCGGCTCATGACCATGAGAAGAAAAAACGCGGCAAAAATACATTGTATCAGATTCATTCCAACCTCCCGTTCGGATATATCTGGTCAGGGAAACAGTGAGCAGGCAGATATACCGTTAAATCCACGTTTCTTATATCAGAGATGAACGTGATCGTGAAGTCTATTAAATTGACAAAATGGACGTCATGATCGTAGAGTTAGCGGTAATCGAGGCCACTGTGATATCAATTGATAAACTCAAACAACAATTCAAAAAGATTCTTTCCCTGGATGCCCACCCCGGCCACATTTCCGCCGGTTTTGCCGTAGGCGTGTTTATCAGTTTCACTCCCTTTTTCGGTTTGCACACCCCATTGGCGATTGCCTTGGCTTTCATCTTTCGGATCAACAAGGTCGCCTGCATCACCGGCGCCTGGGTTAACACGCCGCTGACGATGGTGCCGGTCCTGGTGGCCAGCTACAACCTGGGAAGGTTCCTCCGTGGAAAACCGGCCAGAGAACTTGCTTTTACAACGCTTGACTGGCACACCCTCCAGCCTTACGCCAAGTCAATTCTGCTGGGAAGCTCCCTAATCGGCTTTGTGGCTGCGGTGGCGTCCTACTTCATCTGCTACTGGCTGGTGACGTTTTTCAGACGCAAGGATGCTGCCCTGAAGGAAATGACGCGGGAAATGGAAGAGGTTGGAGAAGAATTGGACTAGAAAAAAACGGGATGGCGTCAACTCAGCTGCCCATACTCCCCCGCTCGGGAATACAGGGCGATGGCGAGCGCCAGCCCCGCAACCGGAAACAGAAACGCCGTATGCAGCGCCCCGGCAGACATGCTGCCCACCCTGTCGCCGTATCCCCCCACAATAATCCCCATGACCTGCTGCGTTACCGCCGCTCCCATCAATACATAGAAATTCAACGACGTCAGGGCCGTGCCAACGATCTCTACCCGGAACATTGAGCGGATAATCGGATAAATCATCACCCCGCTGGATACAACAAGGCCGATAATAAAAAACACTCCCGCCAGCAGCGGCTGCGGTATGATCTCCGCCCACCCCAGGAAGGCGGTCATGAGCAGCAGAAGCGCGAACTGTCCCGCCAGCAGGGTTTTCTTGTAGGAGTGGAAGACGCGTCGGGCAACCGTATCGACGAACGAACTGCCGACGATAAACCCGAACGAGGTAAACATCAGCATGCTGCCGGTAGCTCCCCGGGAGAGATGCAGCACCTCCATCAGATATGGCCCTCCCCATAACGCCTGCAGCGCCAGGTAGTTGCCATACCAGGCAAACGACATCGCACCGAGCAGCCAGAAATCCCTTGTGCCGAAGATCTCGCTCCAGGCGGCCATCATCCCGGTTTTAGGGTGTGCTTCCGTTTTGATCCGTGGCTGGCTGCTACCCGGTTTATCCTGTACCATGGTGAAAACCAGCAGCGTTACAATCCCCTGTACGATGCCGGCGATCAGGAAGGAATTGCGCCACCCATAGGCGCCAACCGCCAGGGCCAGGGGCGCGGTACCAACAACGTTGCCGAGATTGCCGAGCGCCACCATGAAACCGGAGACCCGCCCGAACTCCTGCTTGGTGAACCAGTGGCTGAAGAGCGTAAAAGTCGCCATCAGCACCGATGCCGTGCCGACCCCGATCAGCATCCGGGCAACCATGGCGCTTGCCAGGGTATCGGCCTGGGAAAACAGGATGCCACCCAGCGTCGTCAGCACTCCGCAGCCGCTGATCACCACCCGGCTCCCCAGCCGGTCGATCATCGGACCCAAAGGCAGCTGGGCTGCGGCATAGATGTAAAACAATACACCGGAGAGCGTACCCAGCTGCTCCGGCGTCAGGTGCAGCTCACGCGAAAGGTCGCCCGCCACCACGGCCAGCGAAACCCGGTAAAAGTAGGCCATGATATACATGAGCGCCAGGGTGGCGAAAATGATCCAGCGTTTGCGGTTTTGTGCGGGAGAACTGATCATGAAGATTCCAGTCAATAAATATTTGGAACTCGGATGAATGGGATGAACACGGATAACACCATAAAAAGGCTTTGTATTCAGACGTCATCCGTGTTCATCCGATGCATCCGTGGTTAATCGCCGTTTGCAGGTTTAATGTCACTATTTCTGTACACGAAAGTTATCAGGATCGCAATAATTCCTGCTGGAAACGACAAAAGCGGAACCCGTGACGGGTCCCGCTTCGTATAGTCTGTAGTACGTACTGATCAGCTACGCGATGGTATGCCGGATGTCCTTCCCTTTGACCATGAAGATTACCATCTCGGCGATGTTGGTGGCGTGGTCGGCGATCCGTTCCAGCGATTTCGAGATGTAGTTGAGCTTCATGGCGCGGGAGATCGTGGTCGGGTCTTCGATCATGAACGTCAGCAGCTCGCGCTGGATCTGGATATTCAGATCATCGACGAAACTGTCGTCCTTGCAGACCTTGATCGCCAGCTCGGAATCGCCGCGCACGAAAGCGTCCAGCGCCTCCTTGACCATCACTTCGGCGCGATGGGCCATGCGGGGGATGTCGATGTACGGCTTGAGCGGCGGCTCCTCATTCATCTCGCGGGCGCGCTTGGCGATGTTGGCGCACTGGTCCCCCATCCGCTCCAGGTCGGTGACGATCTTGAGCGCGATCGTGATGAAGCGCAGGTCGCGGGCGGCCGGCTGGCGCAGCGCCAGCAGTTCCAGGCAGCGCTCGTCAATGGATACTTCGGCAGTATTGACCTCGTGGTCCAGGGCAATGGTCCGCTCGGCCAGCTGGGTGTCACGATCCACCAGGGACTTGACCGAGTTGGCGATCATCAACTCCACCTTGCCCCCCATGACCAGGATGCTTTGGCGGAGGTCGTTCAATTCATTATCAAAAGCTTTGCTGATATGTTCCTGCTGCATATGTTCTCCTCGTCCGGACAGGCCGGAATAATTCAGGAATATCAGCTTCACGATTACCTCACGATTACCCGGATTTTGAATCTAAAATCTTGAGTAATCGTGAAGTAATCATGAGGCTGAAAAAAGGTTTTACATTCTCTTGTTTCGGCCTACCCGAACCTGCCGGTAATATAATCTTCCGTCTGCTTCTTCTCCGGGTTGGTGAAAATCTTGCGCGTCCCTCCCGCCTCGATCAATTCACCGAGGTAGAAAAACGCCGTCACATCCGACACCCGCGCGGCCTGCTGCATGTTATGGGTGACGATGACGATAGTATACTTGTCTTTCAGCTCTTCGATCAACTCCTCAATCTTGAGGGTCGAGATCGGGTCGAGCGCCGAGCAGGGTTCATCCATCAGGATGATTTCCGGATTGACCGCAATGGCCCGTGCGATGCAGATGCGCTGGGCCTGGCCGCCGGAAAGCCCCAGGGCGGATTCGTGCAGGCGATCCTTGGCCTCGTTCCAGATGGCCGCGTTTTTCAGGCTCCGCTCCACCGCCTCGTCCAGCGTGGCCTTGTCGTTGACCCCGGCGATGCGCAGGCCGTAGACGATGTTCTCGTAGATCGACTTGGGGAACGGGTTGGACTGCTGAAAGACCATGCCGATCCGGCGCCGTAGCGAGATGACATCGGTGGAGGGCTCGTTGATCTCGGCGCCGTCGAAACGGATGCTCCCGTCGATCCGGGCGCTCTCCACCAGATCGTTCATCCGATTGAAACAGCGGAGCAGCGTTGACTTGCCGCAGCCGGACGGTCCGATAAAGGCGGTCACCTGGTTACGGGCCATGTCGAGGGTGATGTTCTTGAGGGCATGGGCCGCACCGTAATGAAGGTTCAGGTCGGTGACCGAAAGAATCGGTTCAGTATGTGTTTGTGCCTGTGATTGTGACATGTGAGTTCCTGTTTTCAGATTGTGTAGGGGCGCATTGCATGCGCCCGTGGATGCTGCATGTCATTCTATTCTACATTACGAACGTCAAAGGCGGGCGCACGTCAGTGCGCCCCTACAGCGAAATCTCTAAAACGTCGAAGTCGTATATTTGCTGCGCATCCGGTTGCGCAGGTAAATGGCCACACTGCTGGCCAGGATGACGATTGCCAGCAGCAGCATCGTTGTGACAAACACCATCGGCTTGGCCGCCTCCACGTTGGGGGACTGAAAGCCGACGTCGTAGATATGGAAGCCAAGATGCATGAATTTCCGGTCCATGTGAAAAAACGGGAAATTCGTATCAAAGGGAAGCGTCGGTGCCAGCTTGACCACGCCGACGATCATCAGCGGGGCCACTTCACCGGCGGCGCGCGCCATGGAGAGGATCAGGCCGGTCATGATACCGGGAGTGGCCATGGGGAGCAGGATCTTCATCAGGGTCTGGAACTTGGTAGCCCCCAGCGCCAGTGAACCTTCACGAACCCCCTTCGGAATTGAAGCAAGCGACTCCTCGGTGGCTACGATCACCACCGGCACGGTCAGGAGCGCCAGGGTCAGGCTTGACCAGAGGATGCCGCCGGTGCCGAAGGTCGGGGTCGGCAGCCGCTCCGGGAAGAACAGGGAGTCGATGCTGCCGCCGATGCCGTAGACAAAGAAGCCGAGGCCGAAGACACCGTAGACGATGGAGGGAACGCCAGCCAGGTTGTTGACGGCGATGCGCACCATGCGGGTCATCAGACCATCCCTGGCATATTCACGCAGGTAAATGGCGGCGATGACGCCGAACGGGAGCGAAAAAACGCTCATCAGCAGCACCATCATGATCGTGCCGAAGATGGCCGGGAAGAGCCCCCCTTCGGTGTTGGATTCACGCGGGTCGTCCAGCAGCAGTTCGCGAACCCGCTCCAGATAGGCTCCGCACTTGGCAAAAAACGACATGCTGTTGGGGCGCTGCAGGGCCACTATTTCCGTCAGGGAAATATCCTTGCTCCCCCCCGCAGCATCGGTGAACTGAGCAGTAATCTTGCTGATATCGGCCATGGTGGCGCTGGATTGCTCGTTCAGGCGGCTGAATTCAGACATCTTTTTTTCACGGACAGCGGTCAGTTCATTGATTGCCGCTGCATTCTTCTCTTTCCCGGCATATTCAAGCTTCAGCAGTTTCAGCCGGATACGCTCGGCGCTGTTGTTCAGATTCGACATCTGTTGTTTTATCTTAGCGGTATCGCCCACCTTGTGAGAAACCAGCGTCAGTCCGTTCTGCAGCTGTTCATACGGTGTTGCTCCGGTCAAGGCAAGCCCCTCCGTCGTAATCCCCTGCAGGAAACCGAAATAGTTGCCATGCTCACGCCGCTCCAGCAGTACCGCTTCGACCGGCCGTGTGCGGGAGACGATATCCTTCTCGTCGATCCAACGGAAATCCTGGCCGAAGACATCACGGTTCGCAACCTTCAGCTGAAAGCGCCGGTCGCCGCTGATCGGATTCTTTTCCTGCTGCATGACCTGGCCAAGGGCGGAGGAACCATCCTTCAGTTCAAATTTAATCAGTTCCCGCGGCCAGAAATATCCCAGGCCATTGAACATGACAACCGCGACCAGGGTCAGACTCATGACCAGAATGATTGCCAGCGCGGAGCCGGTTGCCAGCACATACGGTTCGCCTGTTTTCCAGAATAATTTCATGATGTAAGCCTCTTGTTAATAGCGTCCGTACTTCTTACGGAACCGCTGGCGCAGAGCCTCGGCAACCGTGTTGATGATAAAGGTGAACACAAACAGCAGCACCGCCGAGAGGAACAGCACCCGGTAGAGCGAGCTGTTCAGTGGCGCTTCCGGTATCTCCACGGCAATGTTGGCCGACAGGGAGCGGAGGCCGTTAAAGAGGCTCCAGCTCATGATCGGCGTATTGCCGGTCGCCATCAGCACAATCATGGTCTCGCCGATGGCGCGGCCAAAACCGATCATGACCGCCGAAAAAACACCCGGCAGCGCCGAAGGGAGCACCACCCGCCAGGCGGTCTGCCAGCGGCTGGCGCCCAGGGCCAGCGAAGCGGCGGTCAGGTTGCGCGGCACGTTGGAGATGGCATCCTCGGCAATGGTGAAGATGATCGGGATGACGGCAAAGCCGAGGGCGATGGCGATAATGATGCTGTTACGCTGGTCATAGCGGATCCCCAGCGTGCTGAACAGCCATTGTTTGAAGTCACCGGCGAACAGGTTCAGTTCCGCCAGGCCGCTCAGCAGGAAAGCCAGGTAGATACCGAGCACGACCACCGGCACCATGGCGATGAATTCATGTCCGCGCGTTGCCCGCTGCAACAGTGAGGCGTTTTTGATCCGTTTCCAGAAGAAGATGGTGACCAGCAGCAGAAGCGGCACGATGACAATGGTCAAAAAGATCGTCAGGATACTCTTGTCGATCAGCGGAGCCAGCCAGAGTCCGGCCAGAAAACCGATGACCACCGAAGGGATGGCGGCCATGATTTCCACCACCGGCTTGACGCGCCCCTTCAGCTTCGGCGACATGAACTGGCTGGTGTAGAGAGCGGCCAGCAGCGCCAACGGCACGGCAAACAGCATGGCAAACAGGGTTGCCTTGATCGTACCGAATACCAGCGGCACCAGGCTCATCTTTGGTTCAAAATCGTCGTTGGCTGCGGATGACTGCCATGAGTATTCCGGTTTGTCGTACCCTTCGTACCAGACCTTGCCGAACAGGGTGCCGAATGATATTTCAGGGTGCGGAATCGCAAGTTTCCATACGGTTACAGTGCGATTGCTGTCCAGAGCAGCCAGGGTATTCCCTTTCGGCGAAAGAGATGCCGTGGTGATCGGGGCGTCGGCTTTAATGGTCAGTAAATTGCGCTCCGAGGTCATATGATCGACATGAATTTCGCCGGCAGCGGTTGAAAAGAGCGTCTTGTCGCGCGGTGAGGAGATGATTGCCGCCACGGCACCCTGATTGGAACGAAGGGTGTGAATACGGGTCAACCGGCGGTCATCGCCGCTTCCTGCCACTTTGACCGGAAACCAGGTCGTCAGGGAACCGCCGGCATCGCCGACCGCAACCGACACATCCCCCAGCACAAGCTTCAAGGACGTGATCGCCAGACGGTTTTTCGATGCAGACACGCTGTCCAGAAGACGCACCTGCCCCGGTTCCGAGATGTCCCAGCGCAGCAGCCAGCCGTTGTCGGTGCCGCCGTAGAGATAGTGCCCTTTCGAATCCACGGTAACGGCGGAAAGATGGCCGGGCAGCGGGTCTTCAATGGCGGTGACGGAACTGCTCTTCTTTTCATTGCCAAGCAGATCCTTCTCTAGCAGCTGCCTGGTTATACGTACATGATCCCCGGCCAGACGGTCAACCCGCACGGCGCCGCCCTCATCTGTCAGCCGGGCAAATGACTGCACAGCATCCCCGGCAGGAGCAAACGAGAGCTCATCACGAGCTGCAACATCATGGGTAAGTGAAACAACACCTTCCGCATTCTTGGCCGAACCAAGTTCAACCGTCACCGAAGTAATGGCACCGGTATTCCAGAGCAGATTATAGCCGGATTTACCGGTATATTCCGCAGCAGCAACGCGAACAGCGTTTGCCGGGATTACGGGGGCCTTGATACTTGCCGAGACGGAACCGTCGGATACTTTCATAAAATGAAAGGTGCCGCTTTCGTCAAGAGCAAAGACGCCCTGTTGGTTTTCTCCTGCACCGACTGCCAGAATCCTGACTGCCGGAATATCGGACGGAAGTTTGAATGTTGCGGCCACCTTGGCAGAAGAAGGATAGAAAAGCGGCAGCGCTACCCTGGAGATCATCACCAGAATCCATACGACCGAGACGATAACCAGAATCCCGCCGGCTCGAATCAGGATTTCGGCAAGACGGTCATTGCGCCGGGATTTGTCAGTAAAATTGTGTGCCATGGTTACCTGAACCCAAACTAAAAATCCCCTCCCCGAAGGGAGGGGGATAGCGAAGCCGTTGCTGCAGAGACTATTACTTGAGCGCTTTCAACTGTGCGTCAACAAGCTTGGCGGTCAGTGGGTCGTAGCCGTCCTTTACAACAATTGCCTGGCCCTCTTTCGAGAGTGCAAACTTGATAAACTCTTCCACTACTTTAGGCAGAGGCTGTCCCGGCTTTTTCGCAACATAGATATAAAGCATGCGTGAAAGCGGGTATTTTCCGGAGAGAACGTTCTCGTAATTCGCTGCCTCGGCATGCCCGCCTTTCTTGTTGGACAGTGCCAGAGCGCGTACACCTGAGGTGGCATAGCCGATTCCGGAATAACCGATGGCGGAGATGTCATGAGCGACACCTTCCACCACTGAGGCTGAACCGGGCTGCTCTTTTACCGAGTTTTTGAAATCGCCTTTGCTCATGGCGTGTTCTTTGAAATAACCGTATGTTCCGGATGCCGAGTTACGACCGTAAAGGCTGATCGGCTTGCCGGCCAGCTTGCCGGTTACGCCGAGCTGCCCCCAGGTAGTGACATCTGCTCCGCCACGTTTGTGGGTTTTTGAAAAAATAGCATCTATTTCGTCCAGCGACAGGCTCTTGATCGGATTGTCCTTGTTGACAAACACGGCAAGAGAATCAAGCGCCACGCCGATTTTGGTCGGTTTGTAGCCGTACTTCTTTTCAAACGCTTCGATTTCGGAACTCTTCATTTCGCGGGACATGGGGCCTAGTTGGGCAGTGCCGGCAATCAGGGCGGGAGGAGCTGTCGTTGACCCTTTGCCTTCAATCTGGATGTTGACGTTGGGATATTTTTTCTTGAACCCTTCAGCCCAGTAGGTCATCAGGTTGTTGAGGGTGTCGGAGCCGATGCTGCCCAGGTTGCCGGCTACGCCAGGAGCAGATTTGTATGCGGCGATTTTTGCATCAACATGGGTTGGAGCGGCCTGGGCCGCCACAGCGGTGATTGACAGAAGTGCTGCGGTCAGGATTGCTTTCTTGAACATTGAATGTTCCTCCTCTTGGCTGTGTATTGAATCTGTAACTACCATAACAGATCATTGTTACAGCCGTGTTACGGGGAGGAAAATGGTGGGTTACATGTTATGGAGGAGAGATGCGCCAATTGCTCACCTGTATGATTACCAGTCATCCTGTATAGAACATGACCATATGTGTCTTCCGGCGCATGTCCACAGTAAAAGCAATAAACTCCTGAATGCGCCGTAAGAAAGGCTCTGCGCATTTAAGCATTACTTGGCATGGATAGTGTATTTTGATAGTTCGGTGACTGGAATCATGGTCGCCACAACAACCATCAAACTCTGTCAACCCGGCATCCAGCCCCGCTCTCAGCCATGAGATGCGGGGCGTTTTTGTATCAGATCTGTTGTTACACAGAGACATGAATGGAGCACACGGCTCACAAGGCCGGGGATCATGGAACAACGAAGTCACCATGCGGCGCCTTACTTCGCCACCCCGCAACAACTGCGTTCACACCTGCAGACAAGGGAGAATCTTATGAGACAGATTGCGATTTACGGCAAAGGCGGCATCGGCAAGTCAACCACGACGCAGAATACGGTGGCGGGGCTTGCTGCTTTAGGCAAAAAAATCCTGATAGTGGGGTGCGATCCCAAAGCAGACTCAACCCGCCTGATCCTGCATGCCAAGGCACAGAACACGGTCATGGACCTGGTTCGCGAACTGGGCACTGTCGAGGACCTGGAAATTGAAAACGTCATGAAAATCGGGTACGGCGGCGTTAAATGCGTCGAGTCCGGCGGACCCGAGCCGGGTGTCGGTTGCGCAGGTCGCGGCGTCATCACTGCGATCAATTTTCTGGAAGAGAACGGTGCCTATACCCCTGACCTTGACTTTGTCTTTTATGATGTCCTGGGTGACGTTGTCTGCGGCGGTTTTGCCATGCCGATTCGCGAAGGCAAGGCAGAGGAAATCTATATCGTCTGTTCCGGTGAAATGATGGCCATGTATGCCGCAAATAACATTTCCAAAGGGATTCTCAAATATGCCACATCCGGCAAGGTCCGTCTGGC
>JBAYTT010000079.1:0-16060 GCA_041675485.1 Pelobacteraceae bacterium
AGACATCTTCACTCTCCAGATACTCTTCGAAGCCCATGGTGCGGTCAATAACACCGCCAGGAGTTATTTCAATAATCCGGTTGGCAACGGTCGAGACAAATTCGTGGTCATGTGAGGCAAACAGGATCACTTCGCTGAACGCGATCAGACCGTCATTAAGTGCGGTGATCGATTCCAGGTCCAGGTGGTTGGTCGGCTCGTCAAGGATAATCACATTGGCGGCGGTCAACATCATGCGCGACAACATGCAGCGGACCTTTTCGCCACCCGAGAGGACCGTGGTCTTTTTCATGGCCTCTTCGCCGGAGAACAGCATCCTGCCGAGGAAGCCGCGTGCAAAGGTTTCACCTTCCGTAGGGGGAGAATACTGCCCCAGCCACTCGATCAGGGTCATTTCCTTTTCAAAATACTGGCTGTTTTCCTTGGGAAAATAAGCGCTGGTAATGGTAATGCCCCACCGGAAGCTGCCGCTGTCAGGCTCAAGTTCACCGGCCAGAATCTGGAAAAGAGTCGTACGGGCAAGGGTGTTGCCGCCGACAAAGGCTATCTTGTCGTCCTTGCGCACGATCAGGTCAAAGTTGTTCAGCACCTTGACCCCGTCAATCTCCTTCGTCAGACCCTGGATTTCCAGGATAATATCGCCGCAAGGGCGCTCCGGCTTGAAGACAACGTGCGGATATTTACGGGATGAAGTCGGCATATCCTCAAGGGTAAGCTTGTCGAGCAGCTTCCTGCGCGAAGTTGCCTGCTTTGCCTTGGAGGCATTGGAACTGAAGCGCTGGATAAAAGCTTTAAGTTCATCGGCCCTTTCAGATACTTTGCGGTTTTCGTTCTGCTTCTGCTTCAAGTTAAGCTGACTGGCATGATACCAGAAATCATAGTTGCCGACATAAATCTGAATCCGCCCGAAGTCAATATCGGCGGTATGGGTACAGACCTGATTCAGGAAGTGACGGTCATGGGATACGACAATGACGGTATTGGGAAAACGGAAGAGGAATTCTTCCAGCCAGTTGATGGATTTCAGGTCAAGGTTGTTGGTCGGTTCGTCCAGCAGCAGCACGTCAGGATTACCGAACAGGGCTTGGGCCAGCAGGACACGAACCTTGTCGCCCGGCTCAAGTTCCTTCATCGTCTTCGTCCGCAGTTCCTCGGAAATGCCGAGGCCGTTCAGAAGTACTGCGGCCTCGGATTCAGCTTCATAGCCGTTCATTTCGGCAAAGTCACTTTCCAGCTCTGCTGAGCGCACACCATCGGCTTCGCTGAATTCGGGCTTGGCGTAAATAGCTTCACGCTCGATCATGATATCGTACAGCCGCTTATGGCCCATGATGACCGTATTGAACACGGTCTCATCGTCAAAGGCGAACTGATCCTGGCGGAGAACGGCAATGCGCTCACGGGGACCGACGATGACCTCCCCTTTGTCAGCATCCAGCTCACCGGCAAGAATCTTGAGAAAGGTCGATTTGCCCGCACCGTTGGCGCCGATCAGGCCGTAGCAGTTACCGGGGGTGAATTTGATGTTGACGTCCTTGAACAGGACTCTCTTGCCGTAGGAAA
Source organism: Pelobacteraceae bacterium (assembly GCA_041675485.1). GTDB lineage: Bacteria > Desulfobacterota > Desulfuromonadia > Geobacterales > Pseudopelobacteraceae > JACRCG01. Next base: position 1,564 of record JBAYTT010000079.1, read on the forward strand.
GGGTAATATTAGATGCTGCAATCATGCTGGTCTGATGCTCCTTTAGTAAGTTAAAAATCATTTTCTGCTGGTTGGGCAGAAATGATTTCGTTAACGCACTTATCCCGATTTATCGGGGCTAAGAAATAAAAAACCACAGGGCCTGGTGAGCACTGCGGTTCACTAACCAAGTAGAAATACCATATAACCTCGTAATTAAGCAATATATTTCGCTGACAATTTCCCGCCACATTGACTTTAGCGTGCCACAGGTGTTATTCAGGTAGACAGTCAAAACCGGTCGTAACCACGGATACATGGGATGAACACGGATATAATCCTGATGATACAAAAGTCTTTCAGCCTTTATCCGTGTTCATCCTATCCATCCGAGTTCAAATGCTTTTAAGGGGTTTCCGTGTCCAAGAAACATAGCCGTCTGTTCGAATTCATAGCCAAACATCCCCGCCTGATTCTGGCGCTGGCGCTGTTGTTCTCTGTTTTCTCCGTCATCTACACGGTCAGGAACATGACCTTTCTGACTGGCCGAGACGACCTGATGCCACGGAACGCCCCGTTCCAGGTTGATTACCGCGCCTACCGGGCCGAGTTCGGCGATCAGGAAGAGATCGTGGCGGTGCTGGAATCTGACGACGCGGTGAAATCCACCAAAGCCGCCGACGCGCTCTATACGGAGCTCAGCAAGGAACAGGGTGTGTTCCGCGAAGTATTCTACCCCGGCGGCCTCCCCTTCTTCCGCACCAACGGCCTGCTGTTCATGCCGTTGGAAGAACTGAAAAATCTGCGCCGCACCCTGACCATGGCCGCCCCGGTACTGAAAGACCTGGCCGCCTCCCCCTCGGTACAAACCCTGTTCACCAGCCTGACCGGACAGATCGACCGCTACCTGAAATCCAGTGATCCGAACGATCTGGCGAGCCTGACCTTCATGCTGACCACGCTGGACAAAGGCTTTGCTTCGGCTTCGCTCAGCACAAGCTCTTCGGCTTCTACTGCGGGAGAAGGGCCGGTCCCTGAGCGGAGTCGAAGGGAGGGGCTGTCCATGGATTCCTTCCTGAAGGGTAACGGCACCGGCACGCCGTCCATGCTGGAGAGCACGGGCAAGCAGCAGGTCATCTCCATGTTGCCGGTCAAGGACGAGACGAGCTTCGTCGCTTCGGAGAAATCGATCAAGGCGGCCCGGGCGATCCTGAAGAAAATCATTGCCAAGCCTGAGTTCAAGGGCGTCACCGGTGGCCTGACCGGCGTGCCGGTGCTGGAATATGAAGAGATGGCCACCAGCCAGCGCGACCTGCAGATCGCCACGGTCCTCTCCCTGTCGCTCACCATCATCCTGCTGCTGTTTGCCTTCCGCGGCCTGCTCAACGTCATAGCCGCCATGGTCTCGCTCATCGTCGGCATCTGCCTCTCTTTCGGCTTTGCCACCCTGGCCATCGGGCACCTCAACATCCTCTCCATGGTCTTTGCGATCATGCTGATCGGCCTGGGGATCGAGTACGGCATTCAGGTAGTGCTCCGCTATCAGGAGGAACTACGTTGCGGCGCGAACGGCATGGCAGCCATTGAAGCCGGGCTCTCAGCCAATATCCGTTCCATCCTCATGGCCGCAGCAACGACGGCGCTGGCCTTTGCCACCTTCTCCTTCACCGATTTCAAGGGAATCGCCGAACTGGGCATCATCGCGGCCGGAGGGGTATTCATCTGCGTCCTGGCCACCTTCACCGTGCTGCCGGCCATGCTGGTGCTGCTGGAGCGGTTCAGAAAGCCCTCACTTTCCCCCACCCCGGCCCCCTCCCCAACCCTCCCCTTTATGCCCCAGAGGGTACATAAAGGGGGAGGGAGTTTTAGCACACTATTCACCAGACCGAAAGCCGTCATCGCAGCCACGTTGCTGCTGTCCGCTTTCTGTCTCTACCCTACCCTGACCATGCGCTTTGACTACAATCTGATGAACCTCCAGGCCAAGGGACTGCAATCGGTGGAGTACGCCTACAAGCTGATGCGGAGCAAGGAAAACTCCGGCTATTTTGCCGTGGTTACTGCAAAGAACAAGGCGGAAGCGGAACAGCTGACCAAACGGCTGGAAGCGCTCCCGGCCGTGGACCATGTGGTCAGCACTCTCTCGTTCACACCTGATCACCAGTCAGAAAAACTGGCGGAACTGGCCGCCCTGCGCGCCGTCATGGCCGATGTCAGGCCCGTGCCGTATGAAGAGAACCTGCAGCTCATGGCGTTGCCGGCGGTGTTCGAGAATTTCCGCGACCGGGTGGAGAAGCTGAAGAACGCGTTGACGGCCAAAAAGGCTCCGGAAGCAGAGCCGGTCGGTACCTTTCTGACGACCCTTGACGGCTTTTTCAAAGCACTGGAAAAGGAAAAGGACAATAATGCCCTCGGTATGCTGCGCGATTTCCAGGGGGGAATGTTTGCCGAACTGCCGGACAAACTGACGATGATGAAGGAGAGTTTCGGCGCCGCCGAAATCAGGGACAGCGACGTGCCGACCGAATTGCTGAAGCGCTTTGTCGGCAAGAGCGGCAAACTGCTGCTGCAGGTGGCGCCGAAGAAGGAAATATTCGAGCGGGAACCGCTCCAGGAGTTCGTTGCCCAAGTCAAGAGCGTCGTGCCTGCCGCCACCGGCGAACCGGTCATGGTGTACGAGTCGCTCTCGGTCCTGCGTAGCGCCTATCTGAAAGCGTTCATCTACGCCTTTATCGGTATTGCCGTGCTGTTGCTGATCAACTTCCGGAGCATCCGCTACGCCCTGCTCGGCTCAGCTCCGCTGGCGGTGGGTCTTTTGCTGATGATCGGCGGCATGCGGTTGATCGGCATCAGCTTCAACTCGGCCAACATCATCGTCCTGCCGCTGATTCTGGGGGTAGGGATAGACTCGGCAATTTACATCCTGAACCGCTATCGTCAGGGAAACGAATCGCCGGAGAAGGTTGCCGCCAGCAGTGCGGGTGTCGGTGTATTCCTGAACGCGCTAACGATCCTGTTCAGCTTCGGAGCCCTGATGGTGGCACACCACCAGGGGGTCTTCAGCATCGGCGCGGTCATGTCGCTCGGGATGGTTGCGAGCGTGGCGGCGTTTTTGATCTTTATGCCGGCGCTATTAAGTTTGTGGGGGAAACGGTAGGTATTTGTTTGGCCAACAGATCCCTCTCCCCTAGTGGGAGAGGGTTGGGGAGAGGGGAGAAGGGGAGACACAGGCATTATAACCTCATGCACCCCCTCCGTATTCAACAGGGTTTCGTTATTCCAGAAGCGCTGCACCATAAAACCTTGGGAGTTCAGCCACGCCGTTCTTTCAAGGTCTTTTTCCCTTTCAACCGCGTGTTGCCCCCATCCGCTTAAATTATCAAAGCATGCTCGAAGCAAATGAAATCGGCAATAAATCTGCCGATCTGTTCCTGACGGCGGAACTTCAGGCCATGAAGCTGCTTTCTCCGCAGGTGTTTCCAGAGCAGTTGTTCCGCATCTGTGGAGTCTTTGCGCAATTTTCGCGCTGTTTCGGTAAGATTCATGGACATCTTCGCCTCTCACCCTCCCCCTGCCCCCTCCCATAAAGGGCGGGGGTGTTTTTTTGCTACACTTCCGGCGCTTCCAAAAGCTCCCTCTCCCCTCGTGGGAGAGGGCTGGGGAGAGGGGGAGCGTGTCTTTCATTCCACACCTCAATCAACTGCGTTGCCGTCGGGTGCCGATAATGGGTGAGGAAGAGATGGGAGCTCCCCTTGAAAAGCGGCTTGAATCCTGCGGTCATGTAACTTTTACCGAGTTTCTTGGCGATGGTTTTCTGTGCTGTTTCTGACAACCGGGGCAGCTCCCACACCCCCGCCGGGTTGTCAGGGCCATCGGGATTCATGGGCCACGGTTTTAATGCCACAATGTCCTGCTCGCCAAACCGCTCGGCAATCGCCAGCGCCAGAATGCCGCCCAGGCCTTGACCGCGATATTCCGGTTTCAGGATAATCGACTTGATCAGCACGATATTGTTGTAATCGCACAGTTCGTCTTCAACAGTCGGGATCAGTTCATCATCGGCAAACAGCTCTTCATAAAGGTTGCCCAGATCGTTTGAGAGCCCGTTAAAGATGTCGGACAGTGACCATTCATCGTCATTGGTAATCTGATCCATCCTGACTTCATAAACCTGGGCCTCACCGATAATTTCCTGATCGTCGCCGTGGAGGATGTCGATGTGGATGGTGGAGACGTAGTGATTCGGGGCATTCCGGCGGCTTTCTTTTCGTTCGACGTTACTATTTCCACATATCCTCATCCACCTTTTCGAACACAGCGGTGGCCCGCAGAAAATCGTCGCCTTCCTGACTGCTCCAGGTGCCTGCCAAAGAGTCAAGATCGTTGTAGACGGCGGAGCGTTTCTTTTTGTCGATTCCGAGGGATTCCCTTAAAATCCTGAGCATCACGGCATTAACGCTGGTTTCCTCCTGTCGGGCCTTTTCCTTTAATACTGCGGCAATAGCATCGTCTACGCCACGTAGCGTCATGGTTGTCATGGGTATCCTCTCCTTTATCGCAACGCCAGCAAAATGCTGCTGATATGTGTAAAATGATCGTCAAAGGTTGCTAGTGCCAGACCATGCTGCAATGCCGAAGCCGCCAGCCACAGGTCATTGGACGGGATCGGTCGCCCCTTCTGGCGCAATTCAGAAAACACCTGGGCATAGAACTCAGAAGTTTCATCATCTACCACAAGAAGGTTCACCCTGGCTGAATCCAGAAACCGGTCAAGCTCAGCCCTGTTATCCCGCTCCTTGTTGCCACAACGGAACCCGGCAAGCAGTTCGCCGAGAATGACCGTATTGACGCCGATATAATCAGCCCGTTGCAGAAGGTTAACGGCTTCAGCATCGTTTCTTTTAAAAGCCACATAAAAATTTGTATCTATGATGATCCGTTTCATATTTGAGCCCATGCAGTGATGTCATATTTTAATGTCATTATGCTATCACAATATGATTCTGTCAAATGAGTAACGTTGGTTTTGTCAATGTCAGTGCCTGAAACCTGCTGTTCTTCCGGTATTATCCTATTTCTTCTGGAGTGCAGATCATGATTTCATTCCCAAATATTTGGCTGAAAGTGTTTGCACCTATACTCTTTAATCAAGATACTACAATGTATTAAAGGCCACAAAACAAGTATTTTTTCCGAATCACCATAAAAAAACCGGACGACCATAAAATGATCGTCCGGTTAAGAGTACCGAGATATTTAGAGTGTCCTGACGGGACACGCAGGGATGACGCTTACTCCTTCAGCCGGTTCAACCGGTTCTTGTAGATATAATTTGTACCCTGGATGTATGCCAGCGCGTCCATCAACAGACCTTCCTCCGGCTTCAATACGGTAGTTGCGCCATCCTTCCGGATAAAACTGAAATAATCGGCCTGCCTTTTGGGGCCGAGTACCAGCATTTTGTCATCATGAATGAAGCCGAGTTTTTGATAAGTCGAGATAAACGCCCGCTCACTCCAGGCATCCGGGGTCAGGACATCCTTGCCGATGAACGCGCTGGTATAGCTGAAATTCAGCAAGCCAAGCACCGTCGGGGCGACATCGATCTGGCTCATCATCCGGTCGACGACCTGCGGTTTGATGATTGCCGGGGCATAGATAAAGAGAGGAATTTCATAGTTCTTTATCGGCAGCGCCAGTTTTGCGGCACTCCCGGCGCAATGGTCGGCGACTATGACAAAAATGGTGTCATTGAACCATGGCTTCTTTTTCGCCTCGGCAATAAGGCGGCCGATGGCATAATCCGCGTATTTGACACCGCCGCTGCGGCCGGATTTCGAGGGGATATCGATCTTGCCGTCAGGATAGGTATAGGGACGGTGATTCGAAGTGGTCATGACGACGCTGAAAAATGGCTTCTTGGCGGCATGCGAAAGATCAGCCTCCTTGACCACCTTCAAAAACAGGTCCTCGTCGCACACACCCCAGGCATTGGTAAACGTCACCTCGTTTTGGGAGAAGTTCGTCCTGTCAATCGTGGCAAAGCCGTTCGTCGCGTAAAAATAGTTCATGTTGTCAAAATAGCCATGGCCGGCATAGATAAACTTGTTATCGTAGCCTTTCTCCTTCATTACCGAACCCCACGAAACAAAGTTTTCATTTTTGGGGCGTTTCACTATCGAGGTTCCCGGCAGCGGCGGCATCGAGAGGGTAAGCGCCTCCAAGCCGCGCACGGTCCTGGTACCGGTCGCATACAGATGGGTGAAGAAGAGCGATTCCCTGGCCAGTTTATCCAGATTCGGCGTTATCCCTTGATTGTTGCCGAACGAAGTCAGAAAATCGGCGCTCAGGCTTTCTTCTACGATCAGCACGATATTGAGATGTTTTTCCGCTCCACCCGGCTGAACGACCCGGGAAACAGAGGGGCCTTCCTGACTGGCAAAGCGGCTGTTCTTTTCCTGCAGCATCCCTTTCAGACGGGAAAGCACCGCCTTGTCATCCTTGTTGACATAAAACTTGTTGAAATCCAGCTCGTTGTTTCTGAAGGCCGCAAAGAGGCAATAGACGCCGTTCCCGGCAAGTTCATCCGCGTAATTATTCGGAGATATCTGCGTCAGCGACAGATCAACCGCCGCAAATGAGATCACCGGGAGGAGGAGCAACAGAACGCCAACCTTCAGGCGACCAACGAAGCGTGATGAGTGGGAAAATGAATGGGACAGATGTTTTCGTACAGGTAGAAAGGCGCCGATATTGAGCAGCAGCAGTGCTGCGAGGATCGTGTTTACCGGGTACGACTCCCTGATATTGCTGATAACTTCATTGGTATAAATCAGGTAATCCACCGCGATAAAATTGAAGCGAGTGGCAAATTCATCAAAGAAGGTGTATTCGGCAACCACATTGAACAGCATCAGATAGGTAAACACAAATCCGGCTGTATAGGCGCACACCTTGAAAAAGGAACTGTTGAATATCCTGTCGGGCAGGATGATGGAAATCAGGACCACGGGAATGGCAAAATAGGAAAACGTCACGCAATCAAAGAAAAAACCGACAGCGTATATTTTCACCAGCAGCAGAGGATCCATGCCGATCTCGGAAAATGAGACCGCCAACAGGATCGTCCGGGTTACCGCCGAGAAAATTATGATGATCAACCAGAGGGTGTATAATGAATTAAATCTACTTCTTACCTGCATACAATTAAATTCCTTTTGCGTGTTATATTATCCAACATACTGGATTGCTTCATATCATGGGGCCGTTACGGTAATGACCTGGCTCCCCTCTCCTCCCGGGTTGACTATTTGAAGCCGAAAATCCTTATTGACGGGAGAATAGGGATGGCGCTGGTAAATCAGTTTTGTACAGTCGATATAGATCAGCTTTTCCCGCTCGGCCGTATCTTGGCCACCCTTTCCGCCAATCTGCATGCCATCCACATATACCGAAGAATTCTGAGTAAAATTTCTTCCGGAAATTATCAGTTCGTAATAGCTGACATGCTCATCACCGACCGTCACCTGGCCGATTTCCGGTCTTGTTTCAACAGCCAGGTTCAACGGGACTGAACTGTTTTCGGGAGCGTTTTTCACCTGCACCTGGTGTAGTCCTCCCGGCACGGCCGGAACAATAAATGAGATGGAATCCGGCGAAAGAAGGGTGCTGCCAAGCGCCGCTCCGTTAAAGAAGAGCATCGAAGTCTCACCAAAATTACTGCCGCGGGCAACTACTTCGCGTTCCTTTCCGGCAGCACAGGAGCTGATCGTTGCCGGCTGAAGAGAGCTCAGTACCGGGCGCACCGGAAGTACCGAAAAATTGTATGATCTCCCGATCGTGCCGTCGGAACGCTTCAGGTAAAGGGCGTACAGACCCGCCGCCATTTGGGGCGGCACATTGAATTCAGCCTGTTTCGCACCGGTTATCATGGCCGGTATTTCAACACTCCCCAGAAAAACGCTGGCTTTTTCCCCAAAGCCGTTTCCTGACAGCATCACCTTTACCCCCGGTTCGGCCTGGGCCGGGATGATACTGAGAATAGTCACCGGCGCAACCACCAGAACCGGAGCATGCGGCGCAGCGATCTTTACCCGCTTCTGGTGTTCAGCGGCAGACACATCGCACGTCAGACACAAACAGACCATGAAAACGAGCAGCCGTAAGAATGGTAACAACATGGATACACTCCAATCGTTTGGTGTAGTCGTGGCTTACCCTTTAACCTTCATCGACAGCCAGATTCCGCTCAGCATGAAAATTCCGTTTGCCCCCCAGGCGGCGACGACCGGCGGTAATATGCCGCTCCTCCCGTATGAGAGCAGTACGGCATTGACAACAAAATACGCAAACCCGATGCCGATACTGGTCCCGATACCCATGGCGATGCCGCCGGAGCGGCTGTTCCGCAGCGCGAAAGGAATGCCGAGCAGCACCATTATCAGGGCCGCAAAGGGTGAGGCGATCTTGGTATGCATCAGCGTCAGATAGCGGTACGCCTGATAACCGCCCCGCTTCAGGTTTTCCGCATATTCTTTCAGCGCCCGGATACTCATGTTATCGGCATCGCTGTCCAGAACCTGCAAGTCTTCCTTTTTCAGCTTGAGATCCAACGGCATCGTTTGCGCGGTTTTCAACACAAAACCGGCCGACTGGAAGTTTTTCATCACGGTAGCGTTAAGAACCCAGCGGCCATCCCGCAGAACTGCCGATTCAGCGTCAATCCTGCTGATCGGGTTCATCGCTTCATCAACGTCCCAGACAACAACCCCGCTCAACGTTTGCGTCTTCGGCTCAAACAGGCGAGCCTGCAGAATCATCGATTTGGAGCGGAACCAGATGTTGTTCCGCTTGAACGTGGCACGCTCCCCCTTTTTCTTGATCTTGATCCGGTCAATCAGTTCGGTTCGAGCATAACTGTGCGGCAAAACCAGCTCGGCGTTGATCAGCAGTAAAATGCTGGAAACAAATCCGAGCGCCAGCATCGGCAGCGATATTCTCAGCAGGCTGACACCGCAACTGCGCATGGCGATGATTTCGCTATCGCGTGAAAGCACCCCGAGAGTCAGCAAGGTAGCCATAAGAATCGAGAAGGTGGCGGTCCGGCTGGTCATTTCTGGCAGCTTCCAGATAAAATACTGCAGGATATCGTTCGCCGCTCCCCCTGCTCGCAGAAAGCGCGGGATCTTTTCAATCAGATCGATAACCAGATAGATCCCGACAAAACCGCTCAAACAGAGCGTAAGCAGGCGTAACCAGGTCCGGGCAATATATCGGTCGAGGATGGTCATTTCAGGACACCCTCTTGAAATAATCAAAAATATTTTTCAACGGTAACAGGGGAATATTTTTCTCCAATGAAGCCTGTCGCAACAAGAAGCAGCCGAAGCAGAAGAAAACCAGATTGGGAATCCAGAGCGCAACAACGGGAGGAATGGCACCCTTCTCCGCAAACGAGCGCAGAACCGACACCAGAACGTAATAGGAGAATATTATTAAAATGCTGACGGTAAAACCACCCGATTTACCCGATCTCCGATTCTGTATTCCCAGGGGAACCGCAAGGATTGCAAAAACCAGCGAGGCAAACGGAAAAGTGAAACGGCTGTGCAGCTCTGACAGCATTTTCAGACGGTCTCTTTCCGAAGTAGCCGGATCGTTGATTTTGTGCTGAAGCTCGGATAACCACATATCAGGCTCGTTTTTGGATATTACCGTGCCGTTCACCTTTTCGCCAACCGTCATGCTGTATTCACCGAAATGAACCACCCGGTAGAGACCTGCAGCTCCAGCCATATGAATCGAACCGTCATGCAATGACAAGAGCAGCGCCTGGCTGCCCGCTGACGTCGAAACGATCCCGTCCCGCGCAAAAATTGTCATGGGACGGTCCGGATTGCGGCCATCGTTGATGACAACCCCTTTCAGCGTGCGGCTCTGTTCATCATACTGATCGGTGTACATCACGACGCCGGGAATATCATCCCAGAATGTCTTTTCCCGAATCGTGGCGGTAACATTCCGCTTTAACACCTGAACACTGAGTTCCCTGAACGAACTGTTGCCCCAGGGCACACCGATTACACTTGCTCCCAGTGCCAGCAGTACTGCAACAAGAGCGCAGACGATCACCGGCGGCAGCATCTGAATGAGGCTTATGCCGCACGCCTTGATTACAACGATCTCGTTATCGGCCGAAAGCCGCCCGAACGCCAGAAGCACAGCCAGCAAAAAAGCCATCGGTATCGTAAAGACGAGGAATGACGGGATAAGATACATGATCATCCTGCTGACGTCAGCCAACGGGACACCGTGGGAGACAACAAGGTCAGTCAGCGTAATCAGACGCCCCATCAACAGAACCAGGGTAAAAATGACAATGCCAAGCAGGAATAGCGAGGAAATTTCGCGAACTATGTAGAGAGATAAAATGCGTTTCACAGACGGATGATACATGAGCGGGAGAAATGTGTAAAGGGGCGTAGAGAATGCTGCGTCCGGGCACAAAGCAAAGGACCCTCCGGAAATCCGGAAGGTCCTTTAACTGTACTGCTTTGAAGAGAACTGATCAGGCTTTGGCAGACCAGACACCATGAAGATTACACAACTCACGAGCAGTGACCGAGGAAGCGGAAACCTTGAAAACGGCTTCGGCAACTTCGCCCGGTTTGAGGAACTGGTGATAGGCTTTGCCATCAGCGACCAATTCGATCCACTCGATGTAATGCTTTTCTTCCATCGGATGAGGTACACTGCCAATGGTCACCTTGTAACCGCCATCGATTTTTTCGATGACCGGCACATGCTTTTCCTTGGCGGCATCAACAGTATTTTCAGTCAATAGTTTCATATCCTGGCCACAACAGGAAAGATCACCGTCACCTGCATGAAGAACCTCAACAATATTGCCGCACAGCTCGCATTTGTAAACTTCAAGTAATTTCGCCATAATCTATTTCTCCTTTGAATGAAATATCCCTTGCTTCAGGGCTCTCGTTGTTACCAGTTTTCACACAGCAGTTCAAAATGTCCCTTCGGATGCAAACAAGCGGCACACACTTCCGGAGCCTCTTTACCGGTGTGAAGATAGCCGCAGTTGCGGCAGCGCCAGATGACGTCACCATCCCTGGTAAAGACACGACCGGCTTCAATATTTGCCAACAGGTCGCGATATCGTTTTTCATGCTGCTTTTCGGCTATCGATATTGCTGTCCAGGCAGCTGCAATCGCCGGAAACCCTTCTTCCCTGGCTGTTGCGGCAAAAGCAGGGTAAAGCTGGGCATGCTCCTCATGCTCTCCATTAGCAGAAGCCAGCAGATTCTCAGCGGTTGTCCCGATTTTGCCGGCAGGAAAACAGGCGGTTATCTCAAGATCGCCACCTTCAAGAAATTTGAAAAAACGCTTGGCATGCTCTTTTTCCTGATTGGCAGTTTCTTCAAAAATGTCGGCAATCTGGATAAAGCCCTCTTTTTTTGCAACGGAAGCAAAATACGTGTAGCGGTTTCTGGCCTGGCTTTCTCCGGTAAAAGATTTAAGCAGGTTTTGCTCGGTAATGGTTCCCTTTATTGAATCTGCCATTTCCCCCCCTCATGCTCAGCTTTAAATACGACTGATATTGTCCTTTATACCGTACTTTTTCTTTTTTGCAACGAAAAAAAATGGGGATGCATTTCTGCATCCCCATTGGCGCCAATTAAAAAATGTAGACTGATCAGGACAGTTGACGTCCACCTTCAGCAGCCCATTTTTCGAGCATTGCAGTGGTAACGGACTTCGGACGCTCGATAGCGTAACCAAGGCCACGATCCCAAGTGATGTTTGCCATGCAACCAAGTGCGCGGCCTACACCGAACAGAACGGTGTAGAAGTCGAATTCGGTCAGACCGTAGTACATCTGGATAACACCGGACTGTGCATCGACGTTCGGCCATGGGTTTTTGGTCTTTCCGTGCTCTGTAAGAACGCCGGGAGCAACTTCAAAGATCATGGAAACAACCTTGAACAATGGATCGTCCTTGAGGCCGGGGGTGTTGAGGCAGAATTCACGCTGTGACATGTAGCGTGGGTCGGTCTTACGCAGAACTGCGTGGCCGTATCCCGGAATAACCTGACCGGCATTGAGCGTATCCCAGAGAGCAGCTTTGATCAGTTCTTTGGTCGGCTCGACGTCTTTGCAGTATTTCTCCTTGAATTTCAGGGTCCAGTCGAGAACTTCCTGGTTGGCAAGGCCGTGCAGCGGGCCTGCCAGGCCGTTCAGACCTGCGGAGTATGCATAGTATGGGTCGGACAGAGCTGAGTGAACCAGATGAGTGGTGTGAGCCGAAACGTTACCGGATTCATGATCGGAATGCAGGATGAAGTACATACGGGCAACGTCTTTGTACTCATCTTTCTGGCCGATCATGTGGGCAAAGTTGGCACCCATGTCCAGAGTCGGATCGATGGCAATCTGCTTGTCGCCACGATATTTCAGGTTGTAAATAAAGGCAGCGATAACCGGGATACGGGCAACGATGTCACTGGCATCTTCATAGACATATTCCCAGGCGGTCATCTTGTTGAATTTACCGGAGTTGTAAAAACCGGCAAATTTGGAATCTTTCTGCAGGGCAAGCATTGCAACGGAGAGCATAACCATCGGGTGGCTATCAATCGGCAGCGCGCGAACTGCGTCAAATACGTACTGAGGAACAACCTGACGTGTTTTCCACTCGGCAACAACTTCAGCAACATTCGCATCGGTCGGGACGTCGCCGGTCAGCAGAAAATACCAGAAGGATTCAACAGTCGGATACGTAGAACCTGCCGCCTTTGGCAGTGCTGCAAATGTTTCAGGAATGTTTTTGCCACGGAAGCGGATGCCTTCCTGTGGATCCAGGTAGGAGATATCGGTTACCAGTGAGCGAATGTCACGAGCTCCACCGATACACTGGTCGATGTTAACCTGATCAATGATGACCTTGCCGAACTCTTTGACGAGTCTGGTGATACGTGGACGGTGTTCCTCGATTTTCAGCTTGAGTGTGTCTTTCAGGGCCATTGTTTTACTCTCCTTTTCGTGGTGTGAGGGCGAACCCGGATAAAAAGCGCTTCGGCTTCTTAACATGTAATCCAGACGTCTAACGGGGGAGAAACGGGACTCTTTTTTAGCATACTGTATACAATTTTGTACGGCTGTTATACTCGACCGTATACGAAAAATGCAACAAAAATTTTGCATTGTGAAATCAGTTCAAAATTACCAGCTCGTCACTGGAGTGCGTAAGGCGCTTGAGCCCTTCATTAGCCATATAAAAGGTATTCTCAATGCCGATTGCACCTTCACCGGGAAAGACGACTTTCGGCTCAAAAGCAAACACCATCCCAGCTTCAAACGGCATCTGGTTGAAGCCGCGGGCGATAAACGGATATTCATCCATCTCCACCCCAAGCCCATGGCCGATAAAAGAGACTTGCGACCCCTTTCCTCCCATAAAACTGTCGGCATACCCCATGGTAACAGCACATGTGAGGCAGACATCATACAATGCCCCCCAACTCATGCCAATTTCGATAGTGCGCGTCATTAAAGCCTGAATTTCCAGCATGTCGTCATATGCTTTTCGCAATCGATCCGACAATTCTCCCACTGAAAACACCCTGGTCTGATCGCTCAGATAGCCGTCAACACATCCGGCGAAATCGATAATGACCGGCTCATGAGGCTCTATCAGCTTCAGACCGGTCCCTTGGCCAAAAGAGGGATTAAGCCCCATCCCCCCCAACGGAGTATCCGAATAAGTCGGGACGGCGCTGTCGGTTCCGGAGAATATCTGGCCGTAAAAGATATCGGAATTGAAACCTCTCATTCGTAAAAGACCCTGATGACCATCCTTGCGGGCGGTGTATTCGAGTTCGGCCGCCACATCAAGATCCGTCATGCCGACACGGATAATCTCCCTGGCACGACGATACACACGATCCACCTGATCGGCGGCGTCTTTCATAAGGTGGATTTCATAATGTGATTTGATCATCCGGACTTTGCGAATCAGGGGGGTTGCATCGGAAAAGTCGGCATCAGGGAAGAGTGATCGATACCGTTGATAGAAATTAAACGGCAGAACATCCAGTTCCAATCCGATCCGCTTCGGCACGGGGTAGCCGTACTGCGCAAGAACGGCAGGAATATCCTTCAGCGAATTAAATGGCACTACTTCCTTGAGACCCGATTCCATCCGTGCCCGCCCCGCTTCCTTGCGCACCATGAAGAGCGGCTGGCCTGATGCCGGAACGTACAGGTTGCCGCTCTGGACGGTACCGGTAAAATAAAAGAGGTCGGCATTCTGGACGATAATCACGGCATCAAGAGAACTCGATTGCATGTTGTCCTGAAGTTTTTTGCAGCGATATTCAAGCTCGGCGGCCGGGGTCAGACGCATATTTTCTCCTGTTTCTGTAGTTTCGGTGCACTGCTACCGCGTGGACGGAAGCGGCGGAGGCGTTGTCCCAAAAAGGACATCCAGTTCGTGTTGCTGTC
>JBAYTT010000080.1:0-16046 GCA_041675485.1 Pelobacteraceae bacterium
ACAGCTCGGCTTGGTATCACGGCAAGCAAGAAAATCGGATTTGCAGTTGTTCGTAACCGGGTGAAACGATATCTGCGTGAGTTCTTCAGGCATAATCGCTCTACCATGGCAGCCGTGGATATTAACGTTATTGCGCGACGAGAGTCGGCACAGATGACGTATGCCGATATGGTTCGGGAACTCAATAAAGCCTTCCGGTTTATAGGCATATCCCCATGTTCAAGAGCAGTTTGCTCCTTGTAATCAGGTTATATCAGAAGATGGTTTCGCCGCTTCTTCCCCAGACCTGTCGCTTTTATCCCTCCTGTTCCGAGTATTCCCGAGAGTCATTAATTCGGCATGGTGCTGCCAGGGGTTTGCTGCTTACCTTCGTCAGAATATGTAAGTGTCATCCATTTCATCCGGGCGGCCATGATCCGGTGCCCTAACATAATAAGTGAATAGATAGTCAGGAGCCTCGATGGAAAAGCGCGCTTTTATAGCTGTAGGTCTTTCAATTGCTGTTTTTTATCTGTTCTCCATGCTGTTTGGTCCAGACAAACAGAAGGTCGAACCGTTGGCACCCCAGGGTACGACTACAGTGGCAAATACTCCCGCTGCGAATAGTCAGCCGTCATCGGTGCCCCAGAATCCTGCGCCGCCCGCGGGGCAATCGCTCCCGACCAACGTCCCTCAAAAAGACATCAGTGTCGATACTGATCTCTATACTGCGGTATTTTCTTCCAGGGGTGCGAGCCTGAAGAGCCTGACGCTCAAAAACTATCGCGAGGAAAATTCACCTGCTGCAAAAAAAGTTACCCTTGGCAATGACGCCGACCCGAACGTCCTCTCATTTTCAACAAGAGCTTCCGGCATCAATCTTCCTGACAGCACGGTATTTATTTCTGATGCAGACTCTCTGAAGGTTGATAAAAGCGGTTCCAAGCAACTTACCTTCAACTACATTTCCGGACAGGGATATACGGTTCGCAAGGTATATACCTTCTCTTCGGGTGAATACGGCATCAAACTCGAAACCCAGGTATTTAACAATTCTGCCGCTCCTCTGGTCGGCGCCATTCAGCAGGTAATGACCTACCCTGCCGAGCCGAAGGTAAAAAACAACCGTTATGATACCGCCGGGTCATACCTTTTTTCTGACAATACCCTCCAATCAAATAAAATCAAAGATGTCGCCGCTGCCTCAAAGCGCTATGACAAGTCAATTCTATGGTCGGGTTTTGCCGACAAATATTTTCTGAACGCAATTCTGAGCGAAAAAAACAGCATTGCTTCGGTAGAGCTGAAGAAGAACAGTGCCGGTTTTTTTGAGTCGATAGTTTCTTCTCCTCAGTTTATCGTCAATCCGGGTCAATCGGTTACTATTGCGAATCGGCTGTTCGTCGGCCCCAAGGATATCGATATTCTGAAAGGGCAGGGCAATTCGTTGGTCCAGTCACTTGACCTGGGTTGGTTTACCGTCATTGCCAAGCCGCTGCTCTATACCCTGAAATTCTTTTACCGCTATGTCGGCAACTACGGCATTGCGATCATAATCATCACGGTCATTCTCAAGGCGCTCTTTTTCCCGCTCACCCACAAGAGCTACAAGTCAATGAAGGGTATGCAGAAAATCCAGCCTGAAATGACGAAGCTCCGGGAAAAGTATAAAGACGATAAAGACAGCATGAACAAGGCGGTCATGGAGTTGTATCGGGAGCACAAGGTTAACCCGATGGGCGGTTGTCTGCCGATGGTCGTACAGATACCGGTATTCTTCGCGCTCTATAAATCGCTGATGTTTTCCATCGAGCTTCGCCACGCACCGTTTTTCCTCTGGGTGACCGATCTTGCCGATAAAGACCCCTATTATGTTACGCCGGTTATCATGGGCATCACGATGTTCGTTCAGCAGAAGATGACGCCTTCACAGATGGATCCGATGCAGCAGAAGATGATGCTGGCGTTGCCGGTAGTATTCACATTCATGTTTCTCAGCTTTCCTTCCGGACTGGTACTGTACTGGTTGGTCAACAACGTGTTAACCATCGGTCAGCAGATGTATATAAACAAGCTGGTAAAAGATTAGTCTGCGGACTTCGGAGTATCATTCATGTATATCCGCGACACGATAGCGGCTGTCAGCACCCCTCCAGGCAATGGCGGCATCGGTATAATCCGGGTGAGTGGTGATCAGGCTGTTGCGGTTGGAAATGCTGTTTTTAAACCTGTTTATGACGGTGGCCTCGTGAGCCACCGTTTTTCTTTTGGTACCATTCGTGATTCAGCTACCGGCGAAATTGTCGATGAGGCCATGGCCGTGTATATGCGCTCTCCCCGCTCATATACTCGCGAAGATGTTCTTGAGCTGCATTGCCATGGTGGATGGCTGGTTGTGGAAAAGGTCTTGGCCCTGGTTCTTGCTTGCGGGGTCCGTTTGGCAGAGGCGGGCGAATTTACGCGGCGGGCTTTTCTAAACGGACGAATCGACCTGGTGCAGGCCGAAGCGGTCATGGATATCATTGCTTCAAAAAGTGAAACCGCCCTGCATCTGGCCCAGGTTCAGCGAGAAGGTGTGCTTTCGAGCCGCATCGAAGATGTCCGGGGTAACCTGCTCCGTGCGCTTGCCCTGGTGGAAGCGTATATCGACTTCCCGGATGACGATCTTGGTGAGACGGATTATACGGCGATTCTTGATTCAGTCGGGGAGGCGCGGAGCATAATTTCCGGTTTGCTGCGCACCTTTGAAGAAGGTCGGATAATGAGGGACGGCATATCCGTCCTGATTGTCGGTAAACCAAATGCCGGCAAGTCAAGTCTGTTGAACTGTCTGCTCAATGAGAACCGTGCGATTGTTACCCATATACCCGGTACAACCCGTGACATCATTGAGGAGACCATAAACTTTGAAGGACTCTCCGTCCGGCTGCTCGATACCGCCGGGATTCGCCATACCGATGATTTGGTTGAACAGGAGGGTATCAGCAGGGCCCTGGCGAAAATTCCGGAGGCTGATCTTGTCCTCGCCGTATTCGACGCATCGCGGGAGTTCAGCACGGAAGATCAACTGATACTTGATGCCTTGGTTGATCGTAAGGCGATAGCGATTCTTAACAAATCGGATCTTACCCGGTGCCTTGTTCTGCCCGATGAAGAACGCTTTGTTGCCATGGTGCATATTGCCGCACTTTCAGGTGATGGTGTTGACATGTTGAAGCAGACGGTTTGCCAGCAGTTTCTGCATTCTGCCGCTCCTGACTCCCGTGAGTTTGTGGCGCTCTCCCGGGCCCGCCACCGTGACGCGCTGGTATCAGCGGAGCAGTCGCTGCGACAATTCTCAAGCGGCCTTCAGGATCGTAATCTGGAGCTGCTTGCCTTGGATCTTCAAGGGGCGCTTCAGGCGGTTGGCTCTGTAACCGGCCAGACCGCTACCGACGAAGTGCTTGACCTGATCTTCTCTTCATTTTGCATCGGGAAATAGGGGCATGTTTCACGTGAAACCTCTTTAGTAAGTTAGAAGTTAGTTTCTGCGCTTTTTAGGCAGAAAATAACTTCGTTAACACACGTATCCTGTTTATCAGGGTTAGGATAGTGGACCACACTCATGATGACCTATGATCAGATATATGACGTAATTGTTGTCGGTGCCGGACATGCGGGATGCGAAGCCGCCCTGGCTTCTGCCCGTATGGGAAGTCGTACGATGCTGCTGACGATCAACCTGGATGCGATTGCCTTGATGTCCTGCAATCCTTCGATCGGCGGCCTGGCAAAGGGGCACCTCGTCAAGGAAATCGATGCCCTGGGCGGCGAGATGGCAAGGAATATCGACGCTACCGGCATCCAGTTTCGTATTCTGAACATGAAAAAGGGCCCTGCGGTCAGGGCTTCGCGGGCTCAAGCCGACAAGCAGCTCTACCGGCTGCGCATGAAGCGGATTCTTGAGCAGCAGGAAAACCTGGACCTCAAGCAGGGAGAAGTTACGTCTCTCTATCTGGAAGATGGTGAGTTGCGTGGTGTCGAGCTCCGCTCCGGCATCAGATTCCTCTCGAAAACGGTTGTTGTTACTACCGGTACGTTCATGCGCGGGCTTATCCATATCGGACTTAACAACTATCCCGGCGGACGGGCAGGCGATCAGCCATCTGTCGGTCTTTCGGATCAATTGAGGGTGCTCGGTTTCAACGTGGGCAGACTTAAGACCGGAACGCCCGCACGCCTCGATGGCCGCTCGATCGATTTCTCGAAACTGGAGACTCAATACGGTGACGATCCGCCGCAGCCGTTCTCCCTGTCAACCGACCGGATCAGTATGCCGCAGATCCCCTGCCACATCGCATATACCAATCAGCGCTCTCACGACATTATCCGGTCCGGGCTGGATCGTTCGCCGTTGTACTCGGGCGTAATCGAAGGGATTGGCCCGCGCTATTGCCCTTCAATTGAAGACAAGGTTGTGCGTTTTCCCGACAAGGACCGGCACCAGACATTCATCGAGCCGGAAGGACTCGACACGGTCGAGGTCTATCCGAGCGGCATGTCGACCTCGCTTCCGATTGATATCC
Source organism: Pelobacteraceae bacterium (assembly GCA_041675485.1). GTDB lineage: Bacteria > Desulfobacterota > Desulfuromonadia > Geobacterales > Pseudopelobacteraceae > JACRCG01. Next base: position 4,545 of record JBAYTT010000080.1, read on the forward strand.
AGATCGCTTTTTACCGCTCCATCGTCGGTCTGGAACGTGTCGAGATAATGAGACCGGCGTATGCGATCGAATACGACTACGTCGACCCGATCCAGTTGCATGACTCTCTTGAAACGAAACTGCTCAAAAACCTGTATCATGCCGGGCAGATTAATGGCACTTCCGGCTACGAAGAGGCTGCTGCGCAGGGACTTGTAGCCGGTATTAACGCCGCTCTTCGGGTACAGGGGCGTGATCCGCTTGTTCTGGGAAGGAGCCAGGCGTACATCGGCGTCATGATTGACGATCTTGTCACGCTCGGCACAAAGGAGCCGTATCGCATGTTCACCTCGCGGGCCGAATACCGGCTTTTATTGCGTGAGGATAACGCCGATCTACGTCTGCGTGAGATCGGACATCAGCTGGGGCTTGTAACCGAGTCCGAGTTTGCCGGCTTTTGCGAAAAACGGCGTATGATCGCTGAAGAGCTTGAACGCATTGCGGTTACCCGGTTGGGGAGTTCCGAGCATGAGCGCGAAGTACTCTCCCGGCGCGGTCTTGAAGATATCCAGAAGGGAACTACGCTGGAGCATCTGCTCAAACGCTCGGATATCTGTTATGCCGATCTGGCTGAACTTGACCCTGTTTCACGTGAAACATCCGCTGCAATACGGGAGCAGGTCGAGATTCAGACTAAATATAAGGGGTACATCGATCGGCAGATGGAGCAGGTAGAGCAATCAAAAAAGATGGAATCTACCCGCATTCCCCTGAACATAGATTATGCATCCGTGAAAAGCCTGACAACGGAAGTTCGCGAAAAACTCTCGAAAAACAGACCCGATACTCTGGGGCAGGCGTCCAGGATCCCGGGAGTTACACCGGCGGCCATTTCAATTCTGGCAATAGCCTTGAAATCTTCTTCCTGGAAGGGCGATGCAGAGTAATGAGTTCCATAATTGGTGAAATAGTAGAGCATGAAGCGAAAATCATGGGACAGTCGCTATCGACTCATGAAATTCATTCATTTGAACTCTATGCTGCAGAACTTAAAAAATGGAACAGCAAGGTTAACCTTACCGCGATAACCAAAGACAAAGAGATCGCAATCAAGCACTTCATTGATTCCCTCAGCCTAGCCCCGTATCTGTCAGCAGGTGATCGCCTTCTTGATATCGGCTCGGGGGCAGGTCTTCCGGTCATTCCACTGAAAATAATCAGGCCTGACATTGCAATGGTCTCTGTCGATGCAGTGGCAAAAAAAATACATTTTCAACGGCATGTGATCCGCATCCTGAATCTGCAGAATATGGAAGCGCTTCATGCGCGAATCGAAGATCTTCACAAAACAGATAGCCACTCGTTTACGGTTATTACCTCACGTGCATTTACCCGTCTTGATCGTTTTGTCGCTTTGGCCGCACCGCTCCTAAAAGAGAACGGGATGTTGATCGCAATGAAAGGTGAACAGGCAGACGATGAAATTGCAGCGAGTGGAGAAGTTGTCAACGCAGCCGGCTTTACGGTAACTGCTGTGCATCGCTATTCTCTGCCTCGGGGCATGGGGGAGCGGGTGCTGACATTCATAAAACAGAGCAAAGCCCCATAAAATAAGGGCTGGTGATGCGCAGTCCCAAAAACAGTTTCTGAGGCTGCAACGGCGGGATCGAAATAGCGTAACCAGTATTTTGTTCGTATTATCGTTACAGGCAATATTTGGACGATTTTGGGCAGAAAGGCCGTTTTGGCTTGAAAATGTCGAGAATAAGTTGCAGATGAATGGAATCTGCACTAGAGTATTCGACTTAACATACGCTACACAGGAAAGTACGGGGTTGCTACATCGATGGAGATACGCATATATTATGAGGATACCGATTCCGGGGGTGTCGTGTATCATGCCAATTACATCAAATATATGGAACGGGCACGGACGGAGTATTTTCGCAGTCACGGTTTCTTTGTCGCGGAACTAGCCAAAAATGGTTTCGTGTTTCCGGTTGTACGGCTGGAAATCGATTTTAAATCCCCCGCACTTCATGATGATCTTCTTGTTGTTACGACCACTCCGCTCCGCGTCGGTGGTTCATCCATTACGCTCAGCCAGAAAATTGTACGACAGATCGACAACAGACTGCTGGTTGACGGGGTTGTGACACTGGCCTGCATCAGTCCGGCCTTGAAAGCCCGGCGCATACCGCTGGAGATCCGCACGATGCTTGAAGCCGAACAGGAGAAAGTTGCTTGAAAACTTTCGGTGCGGACAGAATTGAGCGTGAAGCGGCGCTTGACCTGTTGATCAACGGGGATTTGCTGGCCATTGGCAAGAGTGCTGACGAAATCAGACGACGTCTTCACCCTGACGGCATGGTTACCTTTGTTGTCGATCGCAACGTCAACTATACCAATATCTGTGACTCGAAATGCTCTTTCTGTGCTTTTTACCGGACCAAAGATGCCGCTGATGCCTATGTGCTGACCCGTGACCAGATTTACGGAAAGATTGCCGAACTTGTCGAGCAGGGGGGGACCCAGCTGCTGATGCAGGGCGGACTCAACCCCGACTTGAAAATCGACTTTTTCGAAGAGCTCTTTCGGGAAATCAAGATGAGATTTCCGACAGTACAGAATCACTCGCTGTCACCGGCCGAAGTGACCTGCATTGCGGCCAATTCGGCTCTTACGCTCGATGAGACCCTGCTCCGTCTCAAGAACGCCGGTCTCGATTCAATTCCGGGGGGGGGAGCCGAGATACTGGTTGACGAGGTACGCAGCAGCATATCGCCAAAAAAAATCGGCTGGAAACAGTGGGGCGAGGTAATGCTGAAAGCGGCCCGTCTCGGCATGCCGACAACCGCCACAATGATGTTCGGCAGCAGTGAAAAACCGGAAGACATTGTCGAGCATCTTTTCCGTGTCCGTGAGTTGCAGGATCAGGGGGGATCGTTTACGGCATTTATTCCCTGGTCGTACCAACCGGGCAATACCGAGCTTGGGGGAACCACCGCTACAGGGGTGGATTATCTGAAGGTATTGTCCCTGTCGCGGATCGTGCTGGATAATATTCCCAACATTCAGGCCAGTTGGGTTACGCAGGGCGCCAAAATGGCTTCGGTGGCTCTTTTTTTCGGAGCGAACGACCTTGGCGGCACCATGCTTGAGGAAAATGTAGTTGCAGCAGCCGGCTGCAGTTTCTGCATGTCGCAGCAAGAGATGATAACCCTGATACATGGAGCCGGATTCCGGGCGGCCCAGCGTACCACAACCTATTCAATCATTAGGGAGTTTCCGGTTTGAGTTCTTTCCATAGGCAGGCTGGAACCTGCGAAATCATTACCACCACGGAGCGGTTAGCCGAAGTTGCCGATGTCCTCTCACAGCAGACAGAAATTGCTGTCGATCTGGAGATGGATTCTCTCCATCACTATCGCGAAAAAGTCTGTCTTGTCCAGGTTTCAACCCGTCAGGAGAGCTGGTTGATCGACCCGTTGGCGGTGACGTCCCTTGAGCCGCTGGCTGCTCCGTTAGCCAATCCGGACATTGTCGTTGTCATGCATGGTTCCGATTATGATATCCGCTCACTGCACCGGGATTTCGGCATCGAAGTCACGAACCTGTTTGATACGATGATTGCGGCTCGGTTTCTCAGGATCGCGGAGTTTGGTTTGGCCGCACTTTTGAAGGCTCGCTTCGGCATTGAACTGGATAAAAAGTACCAGAAGGCTGATTGGAGTAAACGCCCGTTGAGCCGTGAAATGTGTGCCTACGCAGTTGCTGACACTTCGGATCTGCTACCGTTATACGATCAATTCCGGGCTGAACTGGTACAAAACGGCAGATTATCATGGCTCGAAGAAGAAGGAAGGCTGGTATGCCAGGCTCGGGTTTCGGAAAAAGATGGCCCACTGTTTCTCTACTGTAAAGGTGCCAGCAGGTTGAAGGGGCATACGCTTGCTATCCTGGAAGAATTGCTGCAGATGCGGGATCGACAGTCGGAACTCCTGGATCGACCGCCATTCAAGGTGCTATCGGTTGAGACCCTGATTGAAGTTGCTGAAACAAGACCCAGGTCGCTCCATGAGCTGTCTCTTGTCAAAGGGATGAGCTCCGGTCAGCTTCAGCGGCATGGTGCCGGCATGTTGGCTGCTGTTGAGCGGGGGCTTGCAATTCCTGAAAACGGACTGCCCAGTTTTCCGCGGAGCGGAAAAAAAGAGGTGCCGGAGCGTGTCAAGGAGCGTCTCAAAAACCTCAAATCATGGCGGGAGAGGTACTGCATCGAACTTGGTCTTGATCCGGGTATCCTTGCTCCCAACTGGCTGCTGGAAGCGGTTGCCGACACGCAGAGTGCGACAAAAGAAGAGTTTGATGCCATATCCGGAATGAGGGAGTGGCAAAAACAGCTTTTCAGTGAAGAGCTGATGCGCATCCATGCAATGGTCTAAACAGATGAGCCTTCCCGCCATCGGTTCAGATGTGGCACGGCCGGATCGGGATAACGGCAGTCGGGCGGGTTTTACCCTGATAGAGATTGCAGTGGTGATGGTTATCATCAGTATGGTGATGCTGCTGGTCCTTCCGCGACTCCCTTCGTCAGACCAGGAAAATCTCAAGATATCGGCGCGGACCCTGGCCTCGACTCTTCGGTACATGCACGAAAGGGCCGCAACGTCTCGAACCGGCTATTATCTTACTCTGGCGCCGGGAACAGATTCCGTAAAGATAGTCGAGATCGGTGGAGACGGGAGCGCTAAAGAACCAACCGACCCGCTTTTGCAGAAATCGCCGGTGAAAGAGGGTATTACCGTAGCAGATGTACGGATACCCCGGCTGGGTAAAGTCAGTGAAGGTGAGTTGCGGGTGGATGTCGGTGTGGCGGGAGTGCGGGACTTTGTCACTATCCATCTTCGTTCAGCGGAAGGGCAATTCTGGACGGTGATGGCGTTTCCCTCGGGCGGCAAGGTAAAGGCCTTCGAGGGATACCACGAGGATCCGCCATGAGAGGTTTTACCCTTCTTGAAGTCATGATCTCCCTGGCCATCATGGCCGGAGTCATCCTGACGGTACTGAGCTCTGTTAATTATCATATCGGAATTATTGCTAATGAGCGTGATAACACAACGCTGACACTGCTGGCTCGAAACCGTATGGCCGAACTGGAACAGGCACCCGCCAAGGGAGAAGGTACGTTTGCACCTTCTCATCCGGAATTGAGCTGGAAAGCAGATCTGCTGCCGGCTGATCTGCCCGGCCTGCGGAAACTGATTGTCAAAGTGAGACGGGGCAGTGACGGCAGGGAGGTGGCGCTTGTCCGATATCTCCCGCAATAGCGGTTTCACTCTGCTGGAAGTTCTGATCGCAGTGGTGTTGCTCGGCATCCTCTCCGCAGCGCTTTATGGAAGCTATTTTGGCGTCATGCGGGCCAGGGACCGTGCTTCATCCGGAATGGAATCGCGGCGCGAACTGGGCGCCACCCTTGATCTGATCCGCCGTGAAGTCTCCTCGGCACAGTATAAAAACAACCGTGTGGACAAGCGACTCCGGTTTGTAGTGGAGGATCGTGACAATTTTGGCGCCGCGTCATCGACTCTGGAGCTGACGACGCTGGCACCGCCAGAGGTACAGAGTCGCAAAGAGTCGGGAATCGTCATTGTCACCTATAAAATATCAGAGAAAGATAAAAAACGGATCCTGACTCGCCAGGAACGTGATCTCGTTTCCGAAGAAACCACCATCCCCGCCTATCCACAGATGGAGCAGATTAGCTCTTTTCTGGTAGAGTGCTATGACGGGTCGAAGTGGGTCAAAAGCTGGGATACTGCGATTAACCTCAGAATGCCAAGCAGCGTGCGGGTAACCGTCCAGGTCGATGAGGAGGGAAAACCGGCAGAGTTTACGATGCTCTCCGCACCGCGAGTGAGCGGCTTATGACCGGGAGGCTGAAAAACGAATCCGGGTTCGCCCTGATTTTGACACTGGTTGTAACGGCGTTGATGGTGGCGATAGTGGTCGAGATGATCCACCAGGTGTATGTGGATACCTCGCTCAGCCGTGGCTTTCGTGACGGACAGCAGGCGTCGATACTGGCTGAATCCGGTGCAACAGGAGGTGCCAAGCTCCTGCAGATGGGGCTTTCGGGCCGACGTTACACCGCTCTTTCCGACCGCTGGGCAACACCTATCAAGCTGGATGACGAGGTCGGCTCGCTGGAGATAACGATCAGCGAGGAAAGCGGCAAAATAAATATTAATGACGTTGCACAGCCGAAAACATTGGAGACCCTGCAACGACTCGGCACGAGGCTGCAACTGCCGGGAGACATATGGAGTGCAATAGCGGACTGGATCGACACTGACGATATGCCTCGCTCCGGTGGTGCTGAATCAAGCTATTATCGCACCTTGAAACCACCGTATAACGCTCGTAACGACAAGGTGATGACGCTCAAGGAACTGTCGCTGGTCAAGGGAGTTACACCGGAAATTCTTGGCAAGCTGCGTCCCTATCTGACAACCTTTTCAGAATATGCTGCTTCGCCGTTGTCTCCGGTCAATATTAACACCGCTCCGAAAGAGATCCTGGCGGTGCTTGATGATGGTATTGATGACCGGATGGCAGAGCGAATAGTGCAAGAGCGGACGTTACAGCCATTCAAATTATCGACGGGGGAACTTTCCCGGGTTCCGGGTCTCGATGCCGGTGTTGTTAGCCGTCTGTCCGGTTCCGGCTTTCTTACCATCAAGGGGAGTCTTTTCAGAATAACATCCGTAGCCAGGGTCAAAGAATCGGGGCGAACTGTTGAGGCTGTTGTGCGGTTGTCGGGTGGTACTCCGGAATTTTTGTCATGGCAGGAATATTGATCCGGGAATGAATTCGCTTATTAAGCAGGTGAGGGTGCAGCGTACATGGATTATCTGATTCTACAGGCTGAAGAAAAGCGGCTGACCGTTGCCCATTTCGGTGTGTCCAGGCGTTCCACGGAACTGGTCGGCGCGGCTTCGTTCGTGCTGGACGAAGAACGATCGCTTGCGGATGCTGTCCAGCAAATTGCCGAAAAAATGACCGGATCTCCGCGCGTAATCCTTTGCCTCCCGCCGGCACTGTTTGCGCAACGCCCGGTAGCGCTCCCGTTTAACGATCTCCGCAAGGTTCGAGAGGTTCTTCCGGCCCAACTGCAGGGCGACATTGCATTGCCGGTCGAGGAGCTTGCCCTGAACGTCATGCCGGTCGCTGCGGGTCAGTTTCTTGCACTGTGGGCACGCAAGAACGATATCGGCCGCGCGATCGAGCAGTTCCGGCAGGGGGGGATCGAGCCACAGGTCGTCACTTCACTCCCGTTTGCACTGGCCGAGCTGCCTGGAGTACCCACGGAGTGCGCCATATGCGACGGAACGACGCTGGCGATATTGAACGGTGGGCGGTTGACCTATTTCCGCGCCTTTAATTCCGACGTGACCGCTGCGATGATATCTGCCACCCTGTCAGCCCTGGAATTATCCGGAGGGGCGCTCCCGCCGAGACTCTGCCTGGTTGGGCCCGGAGGTGTCGGGCTTGCTGATGCCGATACGTTGCCCATACCGGCAGAAACGTTAGAAGTGCCGCCTGAACTGGGGCACCTGTTCAAAAACGATGAAAACTTTCATCAATTGGCAGAGCTCTATGCCGTGGCACGTGCCAGCCATGCCGGCACACTCCCTGATTTTCGGCAGGGAGAGCTGGCATGGACCGCCGGGGATGCCAAGCTGCGCAAGAAACTGATCGTGACGGCAATCATGGCTGGGGTCATCATTGTGCTGCTGTTCGTCAGCAAAGGGCTCCAGTATCGAGCTGCCGTAACCGATACCGCATCCCTGAACAAATCAATTGCGACGATGTATCGCGAAATCTTTCCGGCGCGGGCCAAGGCGGTTGATGAAGTTTCCGAAATCAAAGGTGAGATCAGGAAACTGGCCGGAGTCGAAAGCTCAAGCGGGTTTCTGGATCTCATGAAAAAGCTGGCTGAAGCGAAAGGAAGCACCATCAATGGCCTGTTTGAAGCTGAACTGGAGGGGCGCAATCTGCGAATAAAAGGGGATGCCCGCTCCGCCCAGTCGGTCAATCAATTTAAAGCCGCGCTCGCCCCCCTGCTGGCCTCTTCCGAATTGGGTGAAGTCAAGAGCCGTCCTGATGGCACGGTCGGCTTTACCTTGACAGGAACGCTCAAGGAGGGGACGAAATGAGGCCTCTGGAGATCGTACGCGACAGGTGGCAGGACCTTGACGGCCGGACACGCCTCTGGCTCGGTTATGCCCTGATCGTGCTGCTGGCTGTGGCGGTCGGGTGGTCGGCGCTGAGCGCCAAAGTTCAGGCGCTTGAAAAGAAACGCGCTTCCCGGGAATCAGTGCTGAAGGAACTGCTGCCGCTTAAAGCTGCATACATGTCAGCTAGGAGGTCTTCGGACCAGTTAAGCGGGCGCATGGCTTCGCTGCTTCCTGACGACTCGCCGGCAAAAATCATCGAAGAAATCGGCATTAAAGGCAAATCGGTTAAAATAGTTCCGGTCAAGGGTGAAGATCGGAGCGGTTTTGTCGAGGATGCGGCCGATATCCGTATTGAAGGCGTAACGCTTAACGAAGCGATTAATCTGCTTTACCGGCTTGAAAAGGGGAGTCGTCCGCTGGTAATCAAAAAATGCAATCTGCGGGTTCGTTTTGATGATCCCTCCCGCTGCGATCTGTCTCTGATTCTGGCGCTGCTCAAGCCGGCACCCGGTCAGGTAAAATGATGAAAGCCACGCTGCTGGCACGACGGGCCGCCCTGCTGGCTGGGGTTCTGGTGCTTTTTATACTGTTTTGTTATCTGCTTTTTCCGACCTCAAAGATCGACGCCATAGTTACCCAGGTTCTGTCCCGGCAGGGATTAACGCTTACTCCGGCGGTTCATAAAACTCTGCTCCCCGGTCTTGCATGGGACAGGCTTCTGCTTTCGTCAGAACAGGGTCCCCTGTTTCAGAGTGACCGGCTGCAGATCAGAGCGTTGCTGCTTCCTCTTTTTACCGGGCGGGCTGTTGTTTCCGGGGAGGCAACGATTGGCAAGGGGCATCTGGACGCCAGATATGCTTTCAATGGCACATCCGCTCTGGATCTTGATGCAGACGGCATATCCCTTGCCGACATCCCCTTTTTCAAGAGCGTTCTGGGGGCCAGGGCGGGAGGGGCTCTTTGGAGCCGTGGTACGCTCCGGCGCGGCGCAAAAGGTTTGAGCGGCGACGTTAAAGTCGAGTTGAAGCAGCTTGAATTTTCCGGTGTCAAGCTGGGTGCGTTCCCGCTCCCGGATGTGGCCAATCTGAAAGCGCAGGGGATGGTAAGGGTTAGCGACGGCAAAACACGCCTGGAGAGCTTTACGCTCGAAGGAGACGGCATTTACATGCGCCTTTCAGGAGATCTTCCCTCGGGAGCCAACGCGGGTATAACGCCGCTCAACATGAGTATGGAGATTATGCCCAAACCGGAGTTTCTGGAAAAACAGAAGCTGGTTTTCATGCTGCTGACCAAGTTTATGACCTCACCGGGAGTATATACCGTACCGATCAGAGGCACGCTGCTAAAGCCGGAAATTCTGTAGTGTTGAAGACAAGTGAGGAAATAAATGGCAATTAAACTGGGCGAATTATTGATAAATGAGAAAATCATTACTTCTGAGCAGCTTGATGAAGCGCTTAAAATTCAAATGATTTTTGGCATCAAGCTGGGCAGCAGCTTGATAGAGCTTGGTTTTGTTGATGAAAAGGACCTGTCGCTTTGTCTTAGCCGGAAGCTCGGAGTACCGAGTGTGGGCAAAAATGTATTAACAGCCATTCCTGCCGAAGTTCTCGAAATAATTCCCGCGGCACTGGCGGAAAAATACCGGGTTGTTCCGATCCGAATTGAGAACCGGCGTCTTGCCGTTGCCATGGTAGATCCTTCTGATCTTGTGGCAATAGATGATTTAGCGTTCGTAACCGGCCTGACGGTTGAACCCCATATTGCACCGGATCTGCTTATCTCGTTTGCTTTGGAGCGCCATTACAATGTGAAACGGGATATGCGTTACGTACGGGTTTCCGGTCAGCGCTATGGACTTGCTCGCGGTAAAGTGGAGCAGCAGCCCATAGAGACAACAGGGCCGTTCGATATGGCGCCATCCCCGACAACTCCTGACACGGAAGCGAAAGACAGTGCCGTGCCAAAGAACGATGGAGGGTTGCTTAACATTGAATTTCCATCGGAGTTTGAAGGTTTTGGAAGCCTGCCGGACCTTCCGATAGAAGAGCCGGCAATAACCAGGTACAGTATTGACAAGTTGTCGATGGACTTTGCCTCCGCAGGGACTCGTGACGATGTGGCCGATGTGTTTATTAAATACCTGGGCCAGGAGTTTTCAAGTGGGGCGATCATGATAGTACGCGGTAAATCAGCTACCGGGTGGCGAGCAGTACAAGACCGGGACAAGATACCTGATTTTGAGAAGCTGACAATCGTGCTCGATGATTCATCGGTGCTTAACACAGTGATTACAACGTCTCACTTCCACATGGGTCCGCTCGATAACAGTCCGAGAAACAAGCAATTGACCGAAGCCATGAAAAGCACTCCGGAGCGGTCTCATCTTATAATGCCGGTAATTATGCTCAACAAGGTGGTTGCCGTTGTAATTGTACTTGCCGACTTGGATGCGCTCGGCAAGAGGTTGCTGGAGCTTCAGAAGCTGGTATACAAAGCGTCGTTGGCGTTCGAGATGCTGATACTGAAAAACAAGATTCTGATGACATGAAGATAGGCCTGCTGGGAGGGAGCTTCAACCCGATTCACAACGCCCATCTGCGCATTGCCGAAGAGGCGCGGAGCGCCTGCCGGCTTGACCGGGTCATATTCATTCCTGCGGCCGATCCTCCGCACAAGCTTCTGGAGGGTGATGTTTCCTTTACACGTCGCTCGCACATGGTCAGCATGGCGATTGCCGACCGATCCGCTTTCGAGATGTCAACGGTTGAGGCGGAGCGGGGTGGCAAGTCCTATTCCATTGATACGATCCGGACGTTTCGAGAGCGGCTCCCGGAAGATGAACTGTATTTTATCATCGGTGCGGATTCATTTCTTGATATCGGTACATGGCATCGCTATGCCGAGATATTTTCGTTATGCAATCTGATTGTCGTCGAGCGTCCCGGCTGTCGGATAATCAACCCTCTTGAAGCTCTTCCGGAAGCTGTCAGAGGCGTGTTCACTCTTGATGGTAATACAGGCAGACTCATGCACCATTGCGGCACCACGGTCAATTTTATCAAAGGATCGCCGTTAGAGCTCTCTTCAACTGAAATCAGGCGGCTCGCCGCCGCCGATGCCGATATCACCCGGTATGTACCATCCGACGTAGCAGCATATATCTCGCAGCAAAGGATCTATCACCAATGCCAGTAAAAAAAACCAAAACCGTTGAAAAGACAACCCTGACTCCCGTGGAGCGCGCTCTTAAATGTGCCGAACTGGCGTATGACAAGAAGGCATA
>JBAYTT010000081.1:0-15969 GCA_041675485.1 Pelobacteraceae bacterium
ATCCTGAGGCATCACCCGGTCCTCATGATTCGCAATATCTGTTTGAACGGTTTGTCGATATGATGGAGAAGCATAAGGCGGCATAATTACGTGAAGTATCTTGCTCTTTATCAATCCGGAGAACTGCTGCAACGGGTGCGCGAGTCTTACCGGCGTCTGGCTGCGTGTGATCTCTGCCCGCACGACTGCGGGGTCAATCGCATTAAAGGTGAACATGGCATCTGCGGAGCCGGGCTGAAGCCGAAGATCGCTTCCGCCAATGTGCACAAGGGTGAGGAACCGCCGATTTCCGGGACAAAAGGGTCCGGTACCGTATTTTTTTCGGGATGTTCACTCAACTGTCTGTTCTGCCAGAACTTTCCCATCAGCCACCTTGGCAATGGCAATGAAATCACTACGGCGGAACTGGCGACCCGCATGCTCAAACTGCAGCGTCAGGGCGTTCATAACATAAACGTTGTGACTCCGACCCATTACCTGCCGCAGATCCTGGCAGCTCTCTGGCTGGCGATTCCGCAAGGGTTCTCGTTGCCGCTGGTCTGGAACTGCAGCGGGTATGAGAAAGTCGATGCAGTGCAGCTGCTGGACGGTATCGTGAGCATCTATTTACCGGATATGAAGTATGCGGATGACGCGGCGTCACAGCAGCTCTCGTCCGCTCCCGCTTATCGGGATCTCAACCGTTTGGCTGTTGCGGAGATGTTGCGCCAGGTGGGGCACCTCGTGCTTGACGAGCATGGAATCGCGTGCGGCGGGTTGATTATCCGTCATTTGGTTCTGCCGAACGGCATGGCCGGATCGCGCGAAACGTTGAGCTGGATCGCTGCGCATCTGGGGACTGAAACCCATATCTCGCTCATGAAACAGTATTTTCCCGCCCATCGGGCCCATGGTATGCCGGGGATCAACCGCAAGATCACTGATGACGAGTATGACGAAGCGGTAGATCTGCTCGAAGAGTTCAATCTTGAAAACGGCTGGGTGCAGGAATGAATTCCGGTGTCCGGCAGAAAGAAATTAAACCGATGGCCCTGGATATTCGTCAATTGTTGGATTCATGCGCATTGCTTGAAGAAAAGGTAGCCCATTTATACTACCTCTTTGCCGAACTCTATAGTGATCTGCCTGAGTTGGCCAGGTTATGGAGTAAGACTGCCGAGGAAGAAGAAAACCATATGCGGCAATTCGAGCTTGCCGCCCGTCTTGCACGCACTACGGCACTTACTCCTCTTGTTGAACCTGCTGCAGTCGGACATGCCATCACTATGGTTACCATGATTACCGACAAGATCAGGCAAACGCCTCCCGGATGGAGGGATGCGCTTAAGCTGGCAATAGATCTGGAAGAAAAACTTTCCCGGTTACACGTGGATACGGCCGTGGCCTACAACGATGACACGATCAACAAACTGTTCCGGTCCATGATGACCAACGACGAGCAGCATGTTCAGTCGCTCCGCAGTTATCTGGAATCATCAGAAACTCCGTCAGGCTAGATGATTCTTTATGAGAACGATCGTTCTGCTGATTATTTCCAATGTCTTCATGACGTTCGCCTGGTATGCGCATTTGAAGAATCTGCGCACCCGCCACTGGCTGATCGCAGTTGCGGTTTCCTGGGGAATCGCATTTTTTGAATACCTGATTCAGGTGCCGGCAAATCGAATCGGTTACGGCAGATTCACCCTGGCACAGCTTAAAATCATGCAGGAAGTCATTACATTGACGGTGTTTGTTCCATTTGCCGTCCTCTATATGGGTACAAGCCTTACCTGGAATTACCTCTGGGCCGGTTGCTGTCTGGCCGGTGCCGTTTTCTTCATATTTCGATAACCACGCGAAGGAGTATTGTGTAAATGCCTAAAAGAACTGATATTAATAAAATTCTTATCATTGGTGCCGGCCCGATCGTCATTGGACAGGCCTGCGAATTTGACTATTCCGGCACGCAAGCCTGCAAATCTTTGAAGGAAGAGGGCTACGAGGTTGTGCTGCTGAACAGTAATCCGGCAACAATTATGACCGATCCCGATTTTGCCGACCGAACCTATATTGAGCCGGTTACACCGGAAATTCTTGCCAAGATCATCGAAAAGGAACGCCCGGATGCAATTTTGCCGACATTGGGAGGCCAGACTGCGCTGAATACGGCTGTATCTGTTGCTGAAATGGGAATTCTGGAAAAATTCGGCGTGGAACTGATCGGCGCCAAACTTCCGGCCATTAAAAAAGCAGAGGATCGCACCCTTTTCAAAGCGGCCATGGAGAAGATCGGATTGGCGGTTCCGAAGTCAGGTCTCGCCCATAATCATCAGGAAGCGATGGAAGTGGTCAAGACCATCGGTTTCCCGGCGATTATCAGACCTTCCTTTACTCTGGGGGGGAGCGGTGGCGGAATTGCCTATAACCTTGAAGAGTATGAAAAAATGGCGTTGGGTGGAATCGATGCCTCTCCGACCGATGAAATTCTTATTGAGGAATCGGTAATCGGCTGGAAAGAGTTCGAGCTCGAAGTGATGCGCGATACCGCCGATAACGTCGTGATCATCTGTTCGATCGAGAACTTCGATCCGATGGGAGTTCATACCGGAGACTCAATCACTATCGCTCCCGCTCAGACCTTGACAGACAAGGAATACCAGATCCTGCGCGATGCTTCGCTGAAAATCATTCGTGAAATCGGTGTTGATACCGGTGGATCCAACATCCAGTTCGGTATTAATCCGCGAGACGGACGTCTGGTCGTAATCGAGATGAACCCCAGGGTGTCGCGTTCGTCGGCGCTGGCCTCCAAGGCAACCGGTTTCCCGATTGCCAAAATCGCCGCCAAGTTGGCGGTCGGGTATACACTGGATGAGGTCACCAACGACATCACCCGTGAAACACCGGCATGTTTCGAGCCGAGCATCGACTATGTCGTCACCAAGATCCCGCGTTTTACCTTCGAGAAGTTTCCGGCCGCGGACGCAACATTGACCACTCAGATGAAGTCGGTTGGTGAAGTCATGTCGATCGGCCGTACCTTCAAGGAATCTTTCCAGAAGGCGATGAGGTCGCTTGAAATCGGTGTCAGCGGCTTTGACTCCAGAATGTTTGAGCTCGGCAGCGAAAACAGACGCGCCCTGACAGGGAAGGAGCAGCAGCACCTTCTCGAAAAACTGCGGGTGCCGAATGCCGACCGCCTCTGGTATATCGGCGATGCCCTGCGTAGCGGCATGAACGTGGAGGAGATTCAGAAGCATACCGCCATTGATCCCTGGTTCCTGCACAATATCCGTCAGATTATCGAGAAAGAGGATGAGCTCAAGTCTCTTGTTCTTGCGGACGTTTCCGCTGCCGTGATGCGTGATGCCAAGCAGTACGGTTTTTCAGACAAATTTTTGTCGACACTCTGGAAATCGAGCGAAGCTGAGGTGCGCGAACTGCGCTGGAAGCTGAACGTGCGCCCCGTTTACAAGCGCGTAGATACCTGTGCAGCCGAGTTCGTTGCCTACACCCCTTATATGTACTCAACCTATGAGGAGGAATGCGAGGCTGCGCCGACAGACCGGAAAAAAATCATGATTCTGGGGGGAGGGCCAAACCGGATAGGGCAGGGGATCGAGTTCGATTATTGCTGCGTGCATGGCGCCTTTGCCCTGGCTGAAGACGGCTATGAAACAATCATGGTCAACTGCAATCCCGAAACGGTCTCCACCGATTACGACACATCGGATCGCCTCTATTTCGAGCCGCTGACACTCGAAGATGTCCTGGAAATCGTTGCTATCGAGAAGCCGGTCGGCGTCATCGTCCAGTTCGGTGGTCAGACTCCGCTGAAACTCGCGGTTGCTCTTGAAAAGGCCGGTGTGCCGATTATAGGAACGTCGCCGGATGCGATTGACCGCGCCGAGGATCGTGAACGTTTTCAGGAAATGTTGCAGAAGTTATGCCTGCTCCAGCCGGAAAACGGAACCGCGCGCTCTTTCGAGGAAGCGGAAAAGGTTGTTGACCGCATTGGCTATCCGGTTGTCGTTCGCCCCTCCTATGTGTTGGGCGGCCGTGCCATGGAAATCGTCTATGATTCTGAAAACCTGCAGCGCTATATGAAAACCGCTGTGCTTGTTTCTCCGGAACATCCTATTTTGATCGACAGTTTTCTCGATGAAGCAATCGAGATCGATGTCGATGCGCTCTGTGACGGGACCGATGTGGTCATCGGCGGGATCATGGAGCATATTGAGGAAGCCGGTATTCATTCCGGAGATTCGGCCTGCAGTCTGCCGCCATACTCAATCAATCAGGAACTGGTCGCCGAAATTCGCCGCCAGACGGTACTGATGGCGCTTGAGCTGAATGTAAAAGGACTGATGAACGTACAGTATGCGGTCAAGGGGACTACCGTCTACATCCTGGAAGTCAACCCCCGTGCCTCCCGCACCTCGCCGTTTGTCTCAAAGGCGACCGGTCGTCCGCTGGCCAAGATAGCCGCCCGCATCATGGCCGGAAAGAGTTTGAAGGAACTGGGCATTGTTGAAGATATCATTCCGAAGCACATATCGGTAAAAGAAGCGGTCTTTCCTTTTGTAAAGTTTCCGGGTGTTGATACTCTGCTGGGTCCTGAAATGAAGTCGACCGGTGAGGTTATGGGGATCGGTGAAACGTTTGCCGAGGCTTTTGCCAAATCGCAGTTGGGCGCGAATGTCAAGCTGCCGTTGTCGGGAAATGTCTTTATCAGCGTTAAGGACTCGGACAAGAAACATATTGTCAGCGCTGCTGAAAAACTGTATAAAGCCGGTTTCGGCATTCTCGCCACTGGCGGTACTGCCCAGTTTCTTGAAGAAAAGGGAATTGCGGTTCGCCGCGTCAACAAGGTTCTGGAGGGACGTCCACATATTGTTGATGCCATCAAGAATGGCGAAGTGCAGCTGGTTTTTAACACCACCCACGGTGCCCAGGCAGTAGCTGATTCTTTTTCAATCCGACGTGAGTCCCTGATGCACGGTCTTGCGTATTACACGACTGTGGCGGGTGCGAAAGCAGTTGCAGACAGTATTCTCTCTCTTCAGAATCATGAGTTGAGCGTTAAACCGATTCAGGATTATCTGGGAAGTTAGAACTGTTTACTCAGAACATTATTCGTTAATGCAAGTTTCCTGTTTACCAGGGCTGGTTGAACTATTTATTTTACAGGAGCAAATCACTCGATGTCCCACTCAATACCTTTAACAAAAGAAAGTTTTGAAGCACTGCAGGAAGAATTGAAGCGGCTTGTTCGTGAGGAACGTCCCAAGGTTATTCAGGATATTTCAGAAGCTCGTGACCATGGCGATCTGTCGGAAAATGCCGAATATGATGCTGCTAAAAATCGTCAGGGTTTTATTGAAGGGCGCATTCAGGAAATCAACGGCAAGTTGGCTCGTGCCCATGTTGTCGATCTCTCCGGTTTGACCCCGGATAAAGTCGTATTTGGCTGCACTGTAACTGTGTATGATACGGTCTCGGAAGAAGAGGTCACCTACAAGATTGTCGGTGAGGATGAAGCTGATATAAAACTGGGCAAAATATCCTGTACCTCGCCGGTTGGAAAAGCATTGATCGGCCACAAACTCGACGATTCAGTGAGGGTGATAGTCCCGTCCGGTACGAAAGAGTACGAAATTATCGATATCAAATATGAGTAGAATTTAAAAATACATCTTCATTAAACAAGGAGTAAAACATGGCAGACAAGATTTCCAAAGAAATGACATTTTTTGAACTTATGCGTACATACCCCGAGTCGGTCAAGGTGCTTCAAAAACATAATCTGGGCTGCATCGGATGTATGGGAGCCCAAAATGAAAGCCTTGAACAGGGCGCCAGGGCACATGGTCTGGATATTGATACACTGTTGAGCGATTTAAACGCCGCTATCGCCTAAGCAGCTTTCATACGAAAACAACAAGCAGTTCGACCCCCGTGGAGTATTTCCCGGGGGTCGAACTGCTTGTGAGCGTTGTATACATCCATCAGGATAGTAATTTGCGATGTTCGAGTACGCTGTTTTCCAGTTGTACTACTTTGATGATCTTTTTCGCCTCCTCTGTAGTCAAACCGACACTCGGTCGGTTGCCCATCCAGTGGGTCACTTCTTCATTGGCAGGGTCAAGCGGCACAGGGAGTGGTGGGCCGGGAATAAACCGCCCATCGATATACAGGGCAGCCAGGAAAGAATCATCATCCAGCACCAGGGAAAAATCCGCCTTCAAGCCGTTTGATAGAATCTTGCTCAGAATATTCTTCTTAAAAACCAAGACAATGCCTCCTCTGATAATGTCTTCTCTTGAATAGTATAACTTTGATAGTATAACAATTACAAGTCTGGTATCCGAGGTATTTTGTGACGTTATCTACACGAGTTCATGCATTTACTCACGTATTCGAAGCGCTCTCCCGTGATTATTTACAGGGCAAGGATGAACTTCTGCGCCTTTCGGCAATCGCACTGCTGGTCGGCGGACACATACTGGTAGAGGATCTGCCCGGTCTTGGCAAGACAACCGTAGCGCTAGCGCTCGCAGGTGTTACCGGCCTTTCATTCGGCAGGGTGCAATGTACCAGTGACCTGCTCCCATCCGATATCACCGGACTGTCAATCTTTAACCGCGAAGAGGGGCACTTCAGTTTTCAGCCTGGCCCGATCTTCAATAACATCGTACTGCTGGACGAGATCAACCGTGCCATGCCGCGTACACAGAGCGCCATGCTGGAGGCGATGGAAGAGCGGCGCGTGACCATTGAAGGGGTAACACACCCTCTGCCTGATCCGTTCATGGTATTTGCCACCCAGAACCCCTCGGACCAGAGCGGCACCTTTCTGCTTCCGGAATCCCAACTTGACCGATTCCTGATCTGTACCGGCATCGGTTATCCCTCGGAGCAGCTTGAACGGGCAATCATTGCCGGCGGCGGGATTCGAGAACGTATCGGCAGCATGACACCGTTGATAACGACTGCAGAAATCATGGCTGCCAGGAAGGATGTTCAGGCGGTCTATCTCTCGGACAAAGTACTTTCCTATATCCATAATCTGGTGTTGGCAACCCGTTCGCATGAGCTGATCCAGACCGGCCTGTCAACCCGGGCCGCCATCAACCTGGCCCAGGCGGCCAAAGCGGCGGCTTTTCTAGCCGGCCGCGACTATACGGCGCCGGATGATGTCAAAAGTATCGCCGTGGCAGTCTGCGCACACCGTCTGGTTATGCGTAACGATATGACAACAGTAGACAGAGGGGGAGTGGTACGGACGATCATCGCCGGCATAGCGTTGCCTTTGGGCTGAAAATCAGCAAATCCGGAGCGCTTTACGTTTTAATCACGCTCCTGCTCGGTTTTGCAGCCGTCAATACCGGAAATAACCTTCTGTTTCTGGTTGTTGCGGGTTTACTGGCATTTATGTCGGTGACCGGCCTGGCCGGAATGTATAATATCAAGACGCTGATCCCGGATCTGCATCCTCCCGAAGAAGTGTACGCCGGAATTCCCGCCCCTTTCCGCCTGTCGGTACGAAACAGCAAACCGTATCTTCCCTCCTTTTTGATCCGGCTTGAATGTTATACGGGCCAATCCCTTGTGTTTCCGGTTGTGCCGCAACTTTCTTCCAGCAGCGGTACGGTCCTGCTTACCTTCAATCAACGGGGATCGATTCCGGCCGGCAGGGTCAAAATCAGCTCGCCGTATCCGGTCGGTTTTTTTACCCGCTTCTGGAGTTTTGAAATTGACAGTTCAGTGACTGTATTTCCCCGTCTGATTGCCAGTGATTCAGGTGGCAATGGGGACGATTCCCCGACAATTGGAGCCGGACTCCGTCCGGAGAGGGGCTTGAGCGGAGAACTTGAGCGGATATATCCCTATACCGGCTCGGAGCCGTTTCGGATGATTCATTGGAAACATTCGGCGCGCAGTCACGACTTTCTGGTAAAGAGTTTTGGCAGATGTGTGATTGCTCCCCTGGTGATCGACCTGGATGTTCTGGCAGGGCAGGGGGTGGAAGAACGCCTTTCCCGGGCCGCCTGGTTGGTTCAGCGCTGGGTGCGTGAACGTCCGGTCGGGTTGCAACTCGGCGGGCGTGTTATTCCGGCCGGAATCGGGAAACGGCACGGTCTGATGCTTCTGAAGGAATTGGCGTTATATGGTAGCGATTAGATCACTGACAGCGATATTGACCTATGCCATCGGTTTGTGCGGGATGCTGCCGCTCTTCCCCTGGTTGACGACGTTACCCCGCGTGATGCTGGTAGTCGGGATGCTAACCGGGCTTATGCAGGATCGCAGGGGGATCTGGCAGCTGAAGCCCTGGATGCAGAATGTCGCGATTGTCCCGGTGTTTTTATATTATGCTCTTCAATTCAGCCGCACCAACCCGATAATGCCGGTTGTCAGTGTGCTGGCAATAATGCTTGCCGTGCGCCTCAGCGGTGAAAAAACGGTTCGTCACAGTTTGCAGATATACGCTATTTCAATGTTCTGCCTTGCCTCTTCTTCATTGTTTGACCTGAGCCCGGTTTTTTTAATCTACTTGGGTTTGCTGCTGTTCCTGGTTGCAATCGCGCTTGAATTGCTTACGTTTCAGAATCAGGACCAGCTCATGACGGTATCGAAGCCGGATCTGAAGAAAATCCTCTTTTCCGGGCTGTTGATGCCTGTTCTTGCTGTGCCCCTGTTGCTGGTCTTTTTTCCGATCATGCCCCGCACCCAGATGCCGCTCTGGCATTTTCTCAATCAACCGACAGCACGAACGACCGGTTTTTCGGATGCGGTAGAGCCAGGCAGCCAGAGCACTATAACTGAATCACGCTCGCTCGCTTTTCGTGCTGAAATGCCGCGTCAGGTGCAGAATCAGCTGTATTGGCGCGGCACCGTATTCAACCGGACGGACGGAAACAAATGGACACGCATAAGCCAGGTTCCGATTGAACAGGCGGAATTTTCCGGCCAGATGGTTTCGCAGGTCATCTTTCCGGAACCTTCTGCTGTCCGTACCCTGATCGCTCTTGATCGGCCGGCCTCTCTTGTCCTGCCGCGTGCAACGCACTCGCAGGACGGTGTCTTCGAACTGTCTCGATCATCCGGAAGACGTTTGAGTTATAGCGCCGAATCGCAAACAAACGGTTTGACAACCCTGGGAAAACCGATTAACAGGCCGTTTTACCTGCAACAGCCAAGCACGATTCCGGCTCGGGTAACGGCTCTTGCCACGGAGATTGTTCAGAGTGGAGGAAATGATCGAGCAAAAGTTGAGAATCTGGAAAAATATTTCCGTAATGGCGGCTACCGCTATTCGATGACCGGTCTGGCAACCGGTGACAGGGCGGTAGAACAATTCCTTTTCGAGAAAAAACTGGGAAATTGCGAGTTTTTCGCCTCATCATTTGCCCTGTTACTGCGCATTGCAGGAGTGCCATCCCGCTTGGTCGGCGGTTATCTCGGGGGGGAATATAATGAATTGGGGGGATATTATCTTGTCACTGATGCTAAAGCTCACGTCTGGGTAGAAGCATATATTGAGGGGAGCGGGTGGGTGAGAATCGACCCCAGCGGATTTGCCACCAACGCCGGAGAAGTATGGACCGCGCCAGTGTCGCCGAGCCTCAGGCTTCGCATTACCTTGGCGCTTGATTCATTAAACTATCTATGGAACCGGTCTGTTGTAAGCTACGATTTTGAGCAACAGGTGAATATTGTCCGAACTGTCGGTTCACGTTTGCAGGGGATCAATCCGACAAAGATGCTGCGCAGTTCCGTGCCGTATGTGGCTGGTGGGTTGCTGCTTGCCGCTCTGTTGTGTGCGGTCAGACGAGGACCGCTCTTGGTCTCCCGTGAGCAGCGCATTCTGCGGCGGTTCCTGCGCACGATGGAGCGTGAATTCGAGCTGCAAACAAGAAATGGTGGTGTAGGGTTGTTTGAGCTGGCTTCGGCAGCAGGTAATAATAATGTCTCCGACTTTGTCGCGACCTATGCAGGGGCAGTCTATCACGACAGGAGGTTGACTGACGATGAGTACATCCGTTTGCAGCAGATTCTGCAGCTTTTGAAGGGAATAAAAACAAAAATACCTTGACTCGCATGTATGTTTTAGGCTATTAAATCGGTTCTTCATGGTGGCCATGGTGAAGCGGTTAACACATACGACTGTGACTCGTACATGCGAGGGTTCAAATCCCTCTGGCCACCCCAAACTTTCAAGAGCCGCGTCGATTGACGCGGCTCTTTTTTATTTTACGCTGTTACATAGCGTCTCCGGCTAACAGGCTGCAGGCCGGAGACGTTTGGGAAAATTCCGCCATACGGTGCTAAATCTTCAGCTTTAATTCCCTGGTTCTTACTTATTACGGCCAGTTATCCCGGATCAGTACTCTGTTATAAAAGGACTGTAATAGTCTTTTTTATATATAAATCAGTGGGTTATAACGTATACATCATCCTTTTTTGTTGACGATTCCTGTGAATGATGGCAGTATCGCCGCTCGCTTAAATTCGATGCTATTAATTGAAACCTTTCACGTATTGATTGGTTCACATCACACGAAAGCAGGAGGGAACAGATGAAGAAGTTGGTAACTACGTTGAAAATTGTCACTCTATCAGCATTGCTGATGGGGATGACGGTGCTGGCTGCCGGAGCGGCTGATCCTAAGCCGGCGCTGAGCAATGCCGATTGTGTTAAATGCCACTCGGCAGCACCTGACGCGATTGCCGCTAATGGCGGCGCCCACAAAACCCAGGTTAGTTGTCAGGATTGTCATGCCGGGCATCCACCGACGGTCAAGAAAATCATCCCGGCCTGCAACCAGTGCCACAGTGGCAAACCGCATTACAATCTTTCCGGATGTCTGCGTTGCCACAACAATCCGCATACCCCGAAAATCATCAAACTGGCCAATAATATTACTGATGAGTGCCTCACCTGCCATACCCAGCAGATCGTCAAGCTGAAGCAGGTCAAGAGCAAGCACTCCGCGCTGGCCTGCAGTTTCTGCCACAATGTGCATGGCAAGATTCCTCTGTGTACCCAGTGCCACAAACCGCATAGCTCCGACATGGGCGCAGGCGATTGCAAACGCTGTCACCAGGCCCATATGCCGACAGCGGTGACGTATCCTTCCGATACTGCCAACAAGATGTGTGCTTCATGCCACAAGAAGGCTTTCGAGCTGCACAGCCAGACCGATACCAAGCATAAAGGTGTCAACTGCGTTACCTGTCATAAAGACAAGCATAAGACGATCCCGACGTGCCAGGGTTGCCATGGTGCACCGCACCCTGCACGTATGCTGGCCCGCTTCACCAAGTGCGGTGATTGCCACAATATCGCCCATGACCTGAACCGCTGGGAAACCGGTACGCTGAAACAGTCCGGAGCTGACAAGGCCGAGGGGATAAAACTGCCGAAAAAAGCTACCAAAAGGAAGTAAGCTGAATAGCTGAAATGCAGTAAAGGCCGGCGGAGTAATCCGCCGGCCTTTTTTATTTATCTGTTGCATATGATTTTAGCGGGCGGTTTTACGAATGGTCATACGATGTGGAAATTGGCGTGTATGATTTTTTGCAATTCTTCGATCTTGATCATAGCGTGGCGAATCTGTTCACGTTCCCCTGCTGAAAGTTGATAGGGATTGAGATAGTACGAATCGTTCTGGATTCCTTTCAGGTTTTTTATCTGGATCAGGATGCGCTGCCTGGTGAGGATATGGTAGGCGTCGATAAGATCGGAAGCGAAAGATGAAGAAAAACTCCCTTCCGTCCCCAGCTTCGCAATACGCTCCAACGTGCTCGTTGCGGGTATACTCTGGTTAATGGCCAGAATACGGACATTCATGACAAGTGGCGCCCAGGCCAGCAATTTGACGTTGAATTCGCCTTTATGTTCGCCGCTTCCTTCCGTCCAGATGCGTTTCATAAAACCGAGAGCCAGCTTCATCTCGGTTGCAGCCTTGGCCATTCCCCATAAAACCTGGAAATAATCCCGTTCCATGGATCTGATCATATCGATCAATTCAGAGGCCAGTTCGTGATCGCCGGCTACATAGCGGGCATCGGAGAGCACAATGAGATTCATGATGTTCTTGCCGATATCCTCAACTTCGTACCGTACTATGGAAAAGAGACGCTTGCGCCACTGGTTGAAGGAACCGCGCCACGTCTGATTGGTCGGCATGATATCGCCCGTGCAGCGCTTGAAGCCCGCCACTTCCAAGCTGTCAACCAGTCGCGTTGAAAACTCTGAAAAATAAAGATCTGCTGCGTCACCGCCTCCGTCGCCATAGACAATCAGGTTGTCCTGGTCCGTAATGAGGGTCTGTTCTTCACGGCCGTCGCTCCCCATGCTGATGAGTGCAAAAGGGATCGATGGGCGAATGAATCCGGCGGCATCCATCTCCGCGATAACGGTATCCATGACACGGGATGACAGGAGATCGCGGTACTCGGTACATGACCGGTGTAATTCATTCACAGAGGGAATAAGCAGGAAGCGATCCATCTCGATCTGGTTGAGGCCCTCATGAATTGCCTTGAGCGGGGAGCCCTGTGTCTGGTCGATTGATGCAACAAGCTGGTCTTTTTTGCGTCTCCAGTCGATAATGCGGTTCTGGTCTGCTTTAACCGTTTCGGAAATCATCCGCAGGAACGGTTCAATGTCTTCAATCCGGCAATACTGCGTGATATCGGTCAGATCGGGCAATTCCCGAAGAAGAGTGTTCGCTGCTACGCTCATATCGTATGGACTCCACATAAAGGACTGGACGAAACTGGAACAGACTATACCACAGCCTTCGATTAATTTAATGCCTTTCGTTTTTATTTATATTCATGTATGAAATAGGAATGTTTTAATCTCAGGTTTTGCAAGTTTCAGGTAATATGATAGACTCTTCTGTGCCTGGCCGTAGGCTGATTGGACGTAAACGGAGCGTCGAATGACACTGTACCAGCGAACAATCCTTATCATCGTCAGCACCTTTATCGCACTGCTGTTTATTCTTGCAGCCACGTCCGATTTAATCCTTCTCTCCAGTTTCTCGGCGCTTGAAAATAACGACGTCACATCCCATCTCCAGAATGTCATGAACCAGATCGATGACAAACTGAAGCAGATGCACATGTCTTCCCGGGAAATGGCTGAACAACTGCAGGAGTCCGGCGGGGTTTCGGCATCTTCCGGCACGCTGCTTACAGTGCGTTACATGCGGTCCCACACTCTTGACCTGGCGGCCGTGTATGACAAATCAGGCGGGCTAGTCGCCATCAGGGGGTTTGATTGTGAAAAGGGTGAGTCCCGTCAGTTGCCGGCCAGGCAGCAGCAGGCGCTCGGCATGGTGGTTTCCCGAATCGCTTCAGGTGACGGTACTCCGGTACAGGGTGTGGTTAATCTTGATGGATCCCCTGTGATGGTGGCTTTCACGTATGTCAAAGGTGACAGCCGTGTGAAACCGGGCATCGTGGCAACCGGCTGGTTTATTGACAACGCCGAGATGGAGCGGATTTTCAGAGCGTCCGGAGCATCAATTGAAGCGTATGATCTGAATGGTTCGCTTCCGCCTGATTTCGTAAAAGCCATACAGGCGATTGAACACGGCGCAGGCACGTATGTTGGTGTTATTGATGCCGCATCCGTTGCCGGATATTTTACTCTAAAGGATGTCTTCGGGCAGCAATCGTTCATCGTCCGTGCCGTTGAAAAACGCCGCTTACACGAGCAAGGCAAAGTTACCATAACCTACATTTTTGCGTCATTGTTTCTGGCCGGCGGTGTACTCTGTGTTGTGATGCTGGCCTTCGTCAGGAGCGCAATTCTGACGCGTCTTATAACCCTTACTGCCATGGTGCGCCACATCACTGAAAAACGTGATATTTCGGCGCGTGTTCCACTTTCAGAGCATGATGACGAATTGATGACACTTTCCGTTTCGATCAACAGTATGCTCGATTCGCTTGAAAACGCCGAAGCGGGGATGCGGGAAAGCGAAGAGCGCTATCGCATGCTGTTTGAGCGGGCTCCCGACGCCATCATTATTATCGGGGTCGAAGGTGACGAAGCCGGCCGGATAGTCGCGGCAAATCAGGCTGCCGCCGATCAGCACGGCTATACAACGGAGGAGCTTTGCTCTTTGCGAATCTTTGACCTGAACACCCCCAAGACAAATGAAATTGCCGGGGATCTCATGGCCAACATTGTCGCCGGTGAGTGGCTGACCGCGGAAATATGGCACCAGAAGAAGGACGGAACCCGCTTCCCGATCGAGATACATACCGGACTTATAAAGATTAACGGCAAAAAATACATTCTGGGTTTTGACCGTGACATTACCCAGCGCAAGCTCACTGAAAAGACCGACCACCTGCACCTCGAACAGATCCGCCAGCTTAATGATGAACTGAGCCGCAAAGCGATCGACCTTGCCGCTGCCAACAATGAACTGGAAACTTTTAACTATTCGGTTTCGCATGACATGCGCGGACCGCTTACCAGAATTTCAGGCTACTGCCAACTGCTGCTTGATGAAGAGTGCGAGCTCGATCCTACCGCCAAAGAGTATGTTGACCGAATTTACGAGTCTGAAATATGGCTGAATGAGATGATCGATGCGCTGCTGCATCTGGCCACGCTGACCCGCGCTGAGATCGTTTCCGACACGGTCAACCTGAGCCGCGTTGTTGAAGAGGCTATTGAAGAACTGGCTCTGGAAAATCCCGAACGATTTGTCAGGACTGATATTGAGCCGGATATCATTGTAGCCGGAGATGTTACTCTTCTGAAAATGGCCATGATCAACCTGCTCAATAATGCCTGGAAATACAGTTCGGGGAAAGACGAAGCGGTGATCGAATTCGGTGCCGACCGCTCCGGTCCCGAGACGGCCTACTATATCCGCGATAACGGCGCCGGATTTGACATGAAAGATGCGGACAAACTGTTCCGCGTCTTCACGCGACTGCACGATTCCAGCCAGTTTCCGGGTACCGGCATCGGTCTTGCCACTGTCCAACGCATCATTTTCCGTCATGGCGGCCGGGTATGGGGAGCATCCGAACCCGGAAAAGGTGCAACAATCTTCTTTACCCTTCCGTAATTACCATCATATCGTACCGTTTTCCCGCTTGACTCGCCCGCGTGCTCGTGTTATCAAAAAACCTGTAAATACATACGGTTATGCATTTGTTTTTGTTTCGCTATATTGAACATTATTTGATCGGAGGTACATCATGTCCAAGCAAATCACCTTTACCGTCGGTTCCCTTCTGGACGACATGGCTCGTCGCTACCCCGACAACGAAGCGCTGGTCTACCCGGAACGAAATCTGCGCCTTACCTACAAGCAGTTCAACGACACCTGCCGCCAGATTGCCAAGGGGTTGCTGCGTCTCGGTATCAAAAAAGGGGACAACATCGCCATCTGGGCCTACAACGTCCCCGAATGGGTAATGCTGCAGTTCGCCTCCGCCAAAATCGGCGCGATCCTCGTCACCGTCAACACCAGCTACAAATCGGCTGAACTCGAATACATCCTGGGGCAGTCCGACTCCACCTCGCTCTTCATGGTCGGCGCCTTTAAAGACACCAACTACATCGAAACCCTTGGCGGCGTCGTCCCTGAACTCGCTTCAGCGCAACCGGGCACACTGGACTGCCCCAAGTTACCGTTCCTGAAAAACGTCTTCTTCATCGGTACTGAAACCCCCGCCGGAATGCGTAATTTTGCCGATATCATCACAAAGGGGGAGGGGGTGCCCGACGCTGAACTCGCTGCTGTCGAAGCCACGCTGGACTGCCATGAAACCATTAACATGCAGTACACCTCCGGCACCACCGGCTTCCCCAAAGGTGTCATGCTCACCCACTACAACATCGTCAACAACGGCTTCAACATCGGCGAATGCATGAAACTGACGCCATCAGACCGCCTCTGCATCCCGGTCCCCTTTTTCCACTGCTTCGGCTGCGTCCTG
>JBAYTT010000082.1:0-15946 GCA_041675485.1 Pelobacteraceae bacterium
CAGGCGCGTAATAGTCCCTTCGGGGAGTTCCTCACCGGAACAGGCGATGATGCCGACCTTCTTGCGCGGCAGTTCAGGCATGGCTCCCTCCGTTCCCGGAGTGGGTCAATTCGTCCACCACCGCATCGATCTCTTCTGCCAGCAGAGCGGCCAGCTTTTCACCATCCTCGTTAAGCTCGGCAATCCCCTGCGGCTTCAAATCCCGGTGACGGCGAAACGTTTCCATGACCTGACACTCTTGCACAACCAGGCCACCGCTCTGCTGCACCATCTTTGTGGCACAGGCCTGCGGACAGCCGTCAATCGTGATTGCCGGGTTCTCCGCCACGAACCGGCCGTATTCTTCGTCCCCCATCACCAGCAGGGCCAATGGGACAATCCGGGTCCGCTCCGGCCGGTCATCTTCCGTCACCTGATAGGCCGCCACCCGGCTGACCGTTCCATACGGCTTGCCGATGCCGCTGCATGGCACAATGGCAACCGTGCCCGAAAAAGAGCTCATGATCGCTGCGCCTCCTCAGCGTCGTGCTTCATTTTTTCGAAGTAGGCGTCGGCAGCCAGCAGACTCCGGCTGTCGCCATCCCAATTGCTTATTTCGACCTCGCATAGCCACCCCTCCCCGAAAGGATCTTTGTTTATAAGCTCGGGAGTGATTTCCAAAGCGGGGTTCACGCGCAGCACTGTTCCGGAAACCGGCGAAGCCAGCATGACATTTGCCTTTACCGTCTCAATCGAGGCAAATTCGTCATCAAACGCAAGGATCGTTCCTGCCGGCTTGACATCCACAAAGGCAATATCCCCGCTGCGTTGCTGTAAATAGTCCGAAAGCCCCAACCTCACCCGGTCGCCTTCCAACCGGACCCAGACACCTTCGCCGGAATAGAGGCAGCTTGGATCGACCCGGAACGTAAATTTATCGATGGTTGTTTCCAGAAATTCAGCCATACGCCTCTCCTTGATTGGCTTTACTGAAATGAAGTGTAACGCACATTTTACGCATAGCAAGAGAGGCTGAACCTTTCCGGGCATACGCACCTGTTATTGAAGCTTGATATATCCGCTAATACGGATATAATCCGTTTTATCCTATTTACGTGAGGTGCATATGTCAGAACACATTACCCGCAAGCTCTCCTTCCTCGACCGCTGGCTGACCCTCTGGATCTTTGCCGCCATGGCTCTTGGAGTGGGTCTCGGATATTTCATCCCCGGCACGGAATCATTTATCAACAGCTTTCAGCTCGGCACCACCAACATCCCCATCGCCATTGGCCTGATCGTGATGATGTACCCGCCCTTTGCCAAGGTGAAGTATGAGGATATGCCGGAGGTGTTTCAGAACAAGAAGATACTGGGGCTGTCGCTGGTGCAGAACTGGCTGATCGGACCGGTGCTGATGTTCGTGCTGGCAGCGCTGCTGCTGCCGGACAAGCCGGAATATCTGGTGGGATTGATCATGATCGGCCTGGCGCGTTGCATCGCCATGGTAATCGTCTGGAACGAACTGGCCAAGGGAAACACCGAATATGCCGCCGGGTTGGTGGCGTTCAACAGTATCTTCCAGGTACTGTTCTACAGCGTCTATGCCTGGTTCTTCATCACGGTGCTGCCGCCGCTGGTGGGACTAAAGGGAATGGTGGTAGACGTCAGCATCGGCCAGATTGCTAAAAGTGTCTTCATTTATCTGGGCATACCCTGCATCGCCGGGGCGCTCACCCGCTTCATTGGTGTGAAGGTCATGGGCAAGGAGCGCTATCACCGCGAGTTCGTGCCGAGGATCAGCCCCCTGACCCTCATCGCCCTGCTGTTCACTATCGTCGTGATGTTCAGCCTGAAAGGGAACCTGATCGTACAGCTGCCACTGGACGTCGTACGCATCGCCATCCCGCTTTCCATCTACTTTATCGTCATGTTCGTGGTGTCATTCTGGATGGGTAAAAAGATGGGAGCCGACTACAGCAAGACCGCTACGCTGGCCTTTACCGCAGCCAGCAACAATTTTGAGTTGGCCATTGCCGTGGCGATTGCGGTCTTCGGCCTTAATTCCGGAGCCGCTTTTGCCGCCGTAATCGGCCCTCTGGTTGAAGTGCCGGTCATGATCGGACTGGTTCATGTGGCGTTCTGGTTCCAGCGTAGATGGTTTCAGGTTTAAGACTAACAGAAGCGTATCCTGGTGAATCCGACCAAGATATTCTGTAGTCGCAAGGCAGGTTTTATCGCCCGTTATTTGTCATAAAAATCCATGAACTGCTGTCTGAAACGCTCCTCCGGGTTCTGCTCATAAAACTCATTTTCCGCAAATGAGAAACGATAATCGGTGACGTAATCCTGTAAAATGCGATAGGCTGCGTTTATCTGCCGAATTACTTCTGGCTCGGATGTCGCCCCGGTATCGGGATGATGGCGTTTTACCAACTCTCGATGGCGAGCCTTTATATCCTTCATAGAGGCCCGTTCTCTTAGTCCCATAACCTGAAGCGCATTCTGTAATTCGGTATAAGTCATTGCCTTCAGTGAGTCCAGTCAATAATCTTCGTATCGGCCCCGAGCCTTTTTTCAACTGCCCCTTTGATGGCGGCGAAGTGCGGGCAGGGGTAACCGATAGGGTTGCCGTTCTTCATGCAGGAGGCGAACACAATTGCCTCTGCCCCCCGATCAACCATCATCTTGGCCCTCGTAACGGCCTTCTTGCCCGAGCAGCCACCGCACGAGAGAAAGCCGATTATCTCCACCGGACCGGTTTCCTCGAAACCCAACGTCCCTTCTCTGGCAACCTTGAAATCGGTACTGCCGGGGCACATATCCTCGGTCAATTGACAACGGATGATTCCTACTTTCATGCGTGTTTCCCTCCCTTTATTTTGATCGCCTGTATAACCACGAACCCGCCGCTGCCGTAGCCTTCCTTGACGGTCAGGTTAGTTGTTTCTTCTGGAAACAGGGTCTGACGGTAGGCGAAGTCCAAGAAGCCTGCGTTGGTCAGTAACCCCACAAGCTCGCTCACCGAATAAAAGGTAGCGTCGCGGTAGAACCGGCTCTGTTCCTTCTTCTGGCTGTAGTAATACCCAAGCTCGCTCTCCTGGTCGATAAATCCAATGACAAGAGTTCCATTCGGCTTGAGTATGCGGCAGGCTTCCCGAAACGCCAGGCCTACATCGTCCAGAAAGCAGACGACCGTTACCATGATGGCAAAATCAAAACTGCAGTCGGCAAACGGAAGATCTTCCGCCATGCCCGGTACAACCTCAACCCCTCTATGTCTTGCAAGATCTGCCATCCGAGGCGCTGGATCTACTCCGATGGGGATGCCAAGGGGCGCAGCAAATCTACCGGCACCTACACCTATCTCGATCCCGCTGCCATTGACAGGAATGAAGCTTCGTATAGCCTCCAGCTCTGCCAGGTAGAGATCCGGATGTTTCTCAAACCAGGCGTCGTACTCGCTTGCCTGTTCGTCGAATGCTGTAGACATTAACATAGTTGATTCTCTCTGCTGCCTCACGGGCAGCAAGGTGCTCATCAGGTAAAGGACTTCTTGAAGAGCAGCCCGTAGTGGTGCGGCGGCAGGTCGTAGCGGTTCCGCTCATTGAAACGAAATCCAGCTGATAATCCCCATTCGATGCACTGTTCCGGTCGAGGACGGATTTCCATTGCTGGCCCACGAGGTGTTGTCGGATCATAATTCCAGTGAATCACCGCCAGCATGCCGTTGGGCTTGAGCACACGTAGCGCCTCCTTCATCAAGGGGACTGGTTCCTCATGATGCAGGATATTGAAGAGTAACGCCGCATCCATGGAGTTGTCGGCAAGTCCGGTGCCTGTGGCGACAAAGTCTCGTAGCGTAACTTTTACATTTTGCACCCCGGCATTTTGGCACTTCTGCTGAACAACGGCTGTCATCTCCGGTTCAATGTCCAGGGCATGCACGGTGCCAGATGCAATTGCAGCGGCGGCCAGGGTAAAGGTTCCATAACCGCAGCCAAACTCAACCAGATCCTGTACACCCCTGCCAAGGCCTAAAACTTCCAGTACCTTGGCCGGCTCAAAAAATCCGTCCCACATTTCCTCATCCGGCATCCCACTGTCACGAACCTTCATATTTCCCCCAAAAATGGATATTCAACTAACTCAAAACGGCAGTTTCTCACGCGGACACGCGGAATTCGCGGAGAAATTCAATATGTTACGTCAATTAATGCTTACAAACACGGGTTCATCTGCATGTCGTGCTTAAAGAAAGGCAACATGGCTTCATCTAACACAGCAGGCACCTCCCGAATGTTTTTCTTGGTCAATCTCTTCCTTTGTTTTACGTGTAGCCGGTTCCCCCTCGGCAAGTTGCGAGAGAATTGCAGACACGAGCTTGGGACGGCTTACGAAGTAACAACGCTGGGAGCCGTCCTGGGCAAAGCTAACAATTCCAGCATTACGAAGCACAGTAAGATGTTGCGAGATATTTGCCTGAGATGCTGGCAATATCTCTTGGATATCGTTTACACACTTGGTACCCTTGAGTAATTCTGCAACAATCTGAAGGCGTGTCGGGTGCGCGATGGCCTTTAAGAGTTCGGCCCATTCAAAAGATGTACTGATATCCACGGCGCTCTCCTTATGATATTCGAATATCCTAATATCAGTTTCAGGCGAAACATTCAAGAGGAATGCTTTATTGCCATGCACTGTTTCGCCTTTACGGTCAAGGTTTACTCTTTTCTTCCGCATGAATTCTCCCTTCAGTTCGATATCAGCGTCAGGTTCTAGTGGAAGAGGAGCTCGTTGTGCAGAGATGCCCAATCAGGAGGCATTCGTCTGGTTGTTGTTGCACGGGGGGGGTACAGGGTAGAGCAGGTTTTCCGGTTAGTCGGTTTCATTCCGGGACGCTGGGCGGATTGTCAGCGGAAGGTTGGTCGGATTCAAATCGAAATTGCGGTCGGTTTAGCGCCGGAGCAGTTTTATCAGGAATAATAAAACCGGTTATTTTACTGTTCCTTGGCGCTCGGTTACTGGAACGAGACTTTGATAGAGTGACAAGTAGCTCTCTGCTTCCGTCTGAGGAGAAAAGTTCGTCAAAATGTCTTCCTTGGCACGACGCCCCGCTTCTTTCCGTAATGATGCACTTTTCCTGATCCGCAGGACCATCCTGCGAAAATCATCCTCACCATCAAAGAGCCAGCCGTTTATTCCGTTATGAATCAGCGAGCGGTTACCAGATATATTGGCTGCAAGAACGGGGCGCCCTAACGCCATCGCTTCCATAAGACTGTTCGGCATCGATTCGGACAGGGAACAGTTTAGCACCAGATCGGCACGCTCATAGAGAGTGCCCATACGCTCATGCGGCACCTCGCCGAGCCAGGTAACAAAAGGTTTGTCACTCAGCATGTTACGGATTGACGCAGCATAATCGTTATCAATTATTCCGCCGGCAATGACGAGTTGCAGCGACTGATCACTTTTCGCCAGCTCCGAAAGGGATGTGAGGGGAAACTCAACACGCTTAACCGGACGTAATGCAGCCGGCAGGAGCAGCACGAAGGAATCAGGCCTGATCCCAAAGCTGTCGACTCCAACAATCGGTAACGGCTCAACGCCTTGGGCCACCACGGCAACTTTCCCGCAAAGGTTTGGAAAAAAATCTGTCAGCCTGTCAGCATCGCTGCTGTGAAAACAGACTATGGCTTGCGCGGCCTCGATAGCGCTGACAGTATCAGGGTTCAGGGTGGCTCCTCAGCAACGGGTCACTCAAGTCGCTTCCCGTCATGGTCATCGCATACGGGATTTGCATCTGTTTCGCAAGTCTCCGCGTCGTTATTCCACAATAATGCGCATGGAAGCCATGGATCAGATCGGGCTTGAATTCCGCCAGTTGCTGTTTCATCCCGTTAACAGAACAGTTATCGACAGCAAGAGTAACCGTCGCAACTCCTGCTTGCCCCAGAAAGCGCGCTATGCGGCTGACCGTAACAATATTTCCCCGCATGGGGCCGTGCAAACAGGGTGATATAAGTGCAACTCGCATGGACAATCCTATGCAGACACAAGAGTTGAAACGCAGAAGAAATACCGGATTAAAACATCAACGTGAAATTGAGGACACCGAACCGGTGTCAGGATGGCATCCTTCAACCATCGGAATAACACCCGCCGTCAGAGGCGGAAGAACCCGCAGATGAAAAGACAGAAAGCTTTTTTCTGGTTTCGCTTGAACCGCAATCCGGACATATGGGCTTCGGCTCAGCTGTAGTTTTTTGAAGCTTTTCAAAATTACAGCCGCACTCAGTGCAGTTATATTCGAATATCGGCATTACTGATTTTCCCTTCTCGCACATGTATTTTAAGGCTTGAAAACAACAGAGCGCCTAAATTGAAGCAGTCGTACAGTGGCTACCATCTCGATTGCCTTGTCCATTGCCGTTTCCATCCATCTTGCGTAATTGTTTTTGCTGCAGAAAAAGAACGCTACTTAATTACTCCCTTTGCTTTCATTCTGTCACAAGGATTTGACTTCATAACCGGCAGTGAAACACCATTATTTTTGGCTCTTTGCTCCATCTGCTTATGATGCTCGTCCACATATTCCTTACAAGCACCGTACTCGGTAAAGCTACGCATTTTAGTGCGATGTTCGGTGCGCTCTTCCGGAGTCATCAACTGCCATCCAGGGGTGTTTTTGTGATTGGCATCCCATCGCCACTGGCGAGCAAAGGCTGATGATACCGTTAGTGAGATTGCGAGAGTCAGGGCGACAGTGGTGATAATTCTGTTCATGGCGGTTCCCCTTTCGTTCGGCAAATTATTTCAAGCTGCAATTATTGTAAAGAATATCGCTAAAAGCCCACCATTCAAGCCCCCCCTTACAATAATTGCTCTGGTAGTTATAAGGCACCTTTAACAACCGAAATCAAACATGCCCCTTCAATAAACACAGTAAAGCCAATTTCAATCCCGAGGAAGCGTAGCGACAATTTTCTGCGCCAGTGGATTTACTATTGTATAAATTAATTCTGCCCCCTTGCGGTTGCTGTCTATGATACCGCACTTTTTCAGTACCGAGAGGTGCTGCGAAACCGCGGCTTGCTTCATCCCAAGGCATTCCCAGAGATGCTTTACGTTACATGTATTCATGTCAAGCATCACCAGTATTTTCAAGCGAATCGGATGACCGAGAGATTTGATAGTCAAAGCATCTGCAATTCTATCATTCGTGGAAGTGAATTGAGTCTGTTCAACTGCAATCATAACTTATAACTCCAGAAGTTTGCGCCGATTGCCTGTTTGAGTTCCGGTGTACCGACAGGCACCTGAGGCCCGTCAGCAAAGGCAAAATAGCAGTCTGTCAGAGCTGCTGCGTAAGTTTTACATGTTATTTTTCCTGAGGACGCCCGTCTTGTCGCCAGCTGGCCATATGTCCCACGAGAAGGACAACATTCTGATAACCGAAAGCACCGAGCAAACCTTTTGCAAGTTGGGCTCGTGGGCCATGTTCACAAGTAACCACTAACTCGGAATTCTTGTCGGAGGGTAACCGTGCCATTCGCAGAAGTATTTTCCAGGTAGGGGCATGAACAGCCCCAGGTATATGGCCATTGCGAAATTCAAAGCCGCTTCTTACGTCAATGACCGTTGGAGGTTGCTTGGATTTTAATCGTTTTAGAAGTTCTTGCGGTCGCATGTGATCCCCATGTATTTCGATATCAATTAATTGCACCAGTAGATTAATAGAAGACACCACCGATTTTATCTATCTATATGAATAATTATATGTGCAAAATATGTCAATATAAAAATATGCTGCTTCAAGCTGTCTCGTTAGGTGCCCTCTGAAATTCAGCCCGCTCTTTTCAGGACAAAATATTTGACAACCGGCAGATCCCGGACTATATGATTATATAGTCATGCAGTTTAAGGGGAGTTTATGAAAGACCTTATTGAGTATCGGGCAGAAATCCTGAAAGCCCTGGCCCAACCAACCCGTTTGAAGATTATAGACTTTCTCCGTGACGGCGAGCGGTGCGTGTGTGAAATTTTTCCTGCCATCGGCGAGGAACAGTCCAATACCTCGCGCCATCTGAACATGATGCTGTCTGCCGGAGTTCTTTCTCGCCGCAAAGATGGGTTGAAGATCTATTACGCCATCAGACACCCGGAAACACTCGATATCATGGATATTGTCACAGACATTGTGAAACAGGAAATTTCCGGACGGCACCAGCTTTTGCGGGTAGCCTGATTTTAGGTGTTTTTTTAACTGATTATGTGAGCAATCAATCAGTCGCTCATGGAGCAGACCATGCTTAAAAGTTTTGCCGATTACGTTGTCTTCACCATTATCGGCCTTGTCCCAGAATCCCGTTCAGGCGAAGCTCTGGATTTCTTTATCTATGACACTCTGAAAATATTCCTGTTGCTGACAACAATCATCTACATCGTGGCGATCATCCGTACTTCTTTTCCACCGGAAAAGACCAAACGGCTCCTCTCCCACAAACGGGAATATGTCGGCAACGTCCTTGCAGCCCTGCTCGGCATAGTGACACCCTTCTGCTCCTGTTCGGCGGTGCCGCTCTTCATCGGCTTTGTCGAATCCGGTGTCCCGCTGGGGGTGACCTTTTCGTTCCTGATTTCTTCGCCGATGGTCAACGAAGTAGCGTTGATCATGCTCTGGGGGCTGTTCGGCTGGAAGATTGCCTTGATCTATATCGGCACCGGCCTTCTGGTCGCGGTTGTCGCCGGTATCGTCATCGGCAAGCTGAAGATGGAGAACTACGTTCAGGATTACGTGTGGGAGATGCAGGTCGGCAACGCCGAGATCATAAAGCTGAACTTCCGGGAAAAGCTTGACTATGCACGTAGCTACACCCTCGGTCTGCTGAAAAAGATCTGGCCCTATGTCGTGGTTGGAGTTGGCCTTGGGGCCTTCATCCATGGTTATGTGCCGGCTGATTTTCTGGCGAAATGGGCGGGGCGAGATAACCCCTTCGCCGTGCCGGTAGCGGTGGCGCTGGGAGTGCCGCTCTACAGCAACGCCGCCGGGGTAATCCCCATCGTCCACGCCCTGACGGAAAAGGGAATGGCCATCGGCACCGTATTGGCTTTCATGATGGCGGTTACGGCGCTGTCACTGCCGGAGGCGATCATTTTGAAAAAAGTCTTGAAGAACCGGCTGTTGGCGGTATTCTTTGGGACAGTAGCTGTCGCTATTGTCTGTGTCGGCTATCTGTTTAACGCGATCCTCTGAAAGGATTAGAGTTGAATTTCAGAAGAAGCACACTGAGTGGGCGGCTTCATAATTGTTCACAATGAATTCATAGTACGCACACAATATGTTGCTACTCTGGCAACATGGAACCACCACATTCGCAGCACGAAAGGGGAACTGCCATGAACAGAATCATCGCTACCATCGCCCTGACACTCGCAATCTCACTGACCGTAACAACTGCTTTTGCTCGCCCGTGGCGCTGGCAAGGGAATCAGAATAACACTGCCGGATGGCAATTGATGACCCCGGAAGAACGAACGGAACATCAGACTAAATTGCGCAGCTTCACCGAATACAACACCTGCAAGGAGTATGTGGACGAGCATCACAAACAGATGGAGCAGAGGGCCAAGGAAAAGAGTGTTGCCGTGCCGGTCATGAAACGCAATCCGTGCGATACGATGAAAGCAAAGGGAATACTCAAGTAAGTAACCATCTGCAAAAATGGCGTCCTGGCTTTGCTCGCTTCCGAAAAACGAGGTAAATTCGGCCCCAGAACCGCAGGAACCATTATTACCCGCAAAGGAAGCGGAATCACTAAACTCAGTGATCTCAAAGGCAAACGACTGGTTTTCGGCCCTATGCTCGCACCTACCGGGTATATGGCGGAATATGCTTTGAAGAGCTGACTGACAAGGATTATGATCCGATTCGCGAAATGGCGAAGCGGGTCAATATGCCCCGTACCAAAAATATTAACGTTCCACTTCAGATATGAAAGGCTACTCTATGAAATCAAGTATGTTGTTATCGATTATTGCGTTGTTGGTTGCTTCAACTGCCTGGGCTGAGCTTCCCGGCGCAACGGCTGCTGTTGTCAATCAAGCCCTCTCTTCGGGAAAACCAACCGTAATCGACCTTGGCGCCCGCACCTGCATTCCTTGTAAAAAGATGGCTCCGATCCTGGAGTCCTTGTCCGGTGAATACCGGGGCAAGGCCAGCGTTCTGTTTATCGACGTGCATGAGGATGAAGCGGCAGCCCGAAAGTTCCGTGTCCAGATGATCCCGACCCAGATATTCTTTAATGCCCAAGGTAAAGAGGTCAAACGTCATATTGGGTTTATGGACAAATCCGACATCTTGAAAGAACTGAAAATTGCCGGTCTCAAATGACATTCCTGGATAACATCGAGCAGATCATCACCCTCTATCCGCTGGTGGCTTTCGGGGCGGTGTTCCTGGCCGGGGTGCTTTCATCCGCATCACCGTGCGTGCTGGCGACCATCCCGCTGGTGGTCGGTTTTGTCGGCGGTTACAGTGATGGCGATAAGGGGAAGGCGTTTCGCTATTCGCTGGTCTTTGTCCTTGGCCTGTCGCTGACCTTCACCGCTTTTGGCGCTGCGGCAGGGCTATTGGGCACCATGTTCGGCACGCTGGGCGGGCCGTGGTATCTGATCGCCGGGGCAATCGCGCTGGTCATGGGTGGCCAGTTGATGGGGCTGTATGAGATTCACCTGCCGATCAGGCACGACTTCAAACCTAAGCAGGGGGGGATGGTCGGAGCTTTTCTGCTCGGGCTGTTCTTCGGCGTGGTTTCTTCACCCTGCGCCACGCCGGTGCTGGTGGTGCTGCTGACGCTGGTGGCGGGCAAGGGGCAGGTGCTGTACGGCATCGCGCTACTGTTTTGCTACGCTATCGGGCATTGCCTGCTGATGCTGTTTGCCGGGACGTTTACCGGCTTTGTTGAGGGCTTTGTCAAGGCGCGGGGCGTGGTTAATTTTTCTCTTTGGGCTAAACGTGTCAGCGGACTGGTTGTCGCGTTGGTTGGTGGCTGGTTCGTGTGGCAGGGGATCTAAACAATCAACACACTGATCATCAAGTCGATTTTACCGGCCAGTTTCTACATCTCTGAAGGAGAAATAACTATGATAAAAGTAACGTTATTTATTGCACTATTTATCCTAAGCCAGGTTCCATTGGCATCAGCCCATGAAATTGCCTTTGATACCTTTCTCACCACGTTCGACTATGAAACCCGCGCCGACATGAAGATCGACAGCAAAAAGCTGATTACCCTGCTGACAGAAAAAAAGGCGGTGTTGGTAGATATCCGCTTCCCGGAGGAGACCAAAGCCTGGAGGATGGGGTTTGGACTGCATATTCCCCTGAATGAGCTACCCAAGCGGCTTGCCGAGCTACCAAAAGACAAGATCATCATTACCGCCTGCCCGCACAAGGATCGTTCATCCATCGCTATGGCGTACCTTCGCACAAAAGGTTACAAAGCAAAATATCTTACCGACGGCCTGATCGGGCTGGCTGAGAATCTACGAGGTGACAATGCCAAGGAATTTTTGGAGGAGATCGGCATAGCAAAACCATGAGGACATGCTTTATTCACCGCAAATATACGCATAGTGCCGTGGCAATTGTCTTAGTCGTGTATCTGTTCAATTCAATTCTATCATCAATAAGGAGAACGGTATGAGAATCGAAGTGCTGGGAACCGGTTGTTCAAAATGCAAAACCCTCTACGAAAACGTCAAAAAAGCGATCGCAGAAAGTGGTAAAAGCGCAGAAGTCGTCAAGGTTGAAGAGATACCCAAAATAATGGCCTACGGTGTTATGAGCACCCCGGCGCTGGTGGTTGATGGCCAGGTAAAATTCTCCGGTAAGGTTGCCTCGGTTGCAGAGATTGTGGGGCTACTGCCATGATCAGAAAAATCAGCGCAGCCTTTGCAGGCGGAGCTATAGGCGGGTTTGTTGATAGTTTCAATATCTGGGCGATGGGCAAAACCGGCATCAGCGACTTAATCGGTCTTGCCATGAAACCCGAATTTAGCGCCCCGTGGCTCTATCAGCGAATGGTCTGGGGAGGTATTTGGATGCTGCTACTCTTGCTGCCACTCATGAATAATCGTGTCATTGTGCGCGGGATGTTATTCAGCCTGCTCCCCTCAGCCATGATGTTATTCATAGTCCTCCCATCCATGGGGAAAGGAACTATGGGGCTTGGCTTTGGCATCATTACACCGCTGGTCGTTATAAGCTTGAATTTCATTTATGGGATTGTAGCTGCATCATGGTATCGATCGGCAACTTCGTGATGAATGGTTGCATCTTTTTGATGTGCGTCAAATCCCTTATCAGGGTTTCTGCTATTCTGTAGTGAGCGTTTACAGACCGAATAGGAGATCTAGTGATTCACATCTACCGCAAATCATGCCTGTTTACCCTATTGATGCTGCTTTGTACTGCACAGGCACATGCAATCCCTGCCATCAC
The DNA here is from genome assembly GCA_041675485.1 of Pelobacteraceae bacterium. Taxonomy (GTDB): domain Bacteria; phylum Desulfobacterota; class Desulfuromonadia; order Geobacterales; family Pseudopelobacteraceae; genus JACRCG01. The sequence continues at coordinate 12,488 of JBAYTT010000082.1, forward strand.
CTGCCACTGTTTTACCGACCGGTCGTATGACCCGGCCCATCCTGCCACAGCTGACCCATATTTCCTGGCTACGACACAAAACTCTTTCTTTGCCGCCGTATTCAATACCGACAAGAAAACTATCGTAATGAAAAAACAACAGGGAACCTCTCCTGATGATCTCTGGATTGCCTACTGGGTGGCGCACAACTCAAGTGGATCACCGGAATCACTGCTCAAGGCCAAGCTGAAACATGACGCGTGGAAGGATGTAATTTCACCATTGCAGCTTTCCTCAAAAGCGTTGGGTAACCGGTTCTCAAATGCCCTGAATGTCAACACACCGACAACACACCTGGCTGAAGCGGTAGTTGACGAATTATTCCTTCGCTACCAGTTGTTGAGTACCGCGGAACTGGCTTCACTCCGGTTTTCGGGAGCATCCAACCAGGAATTGATTATTGCCACCGTTATCGCCACGAAAACGGGGCACGCTGCCAAGCGGATTTATCTTGAAGTGAAAAGTGGAGCCAAATCGTGGGGATCTCTTCTCGAGGGGGCAACGATTAATCCAAAAGATATGCAGCGGGAAATTTCCGGAATTCTGAAATTATCTAACAAGCTGAACTAACGACCAATACTCTTTTTTTGTTACTGTTCCGCTTCCCTCAGCATAGCCTTGAACAACCGTGCTGAAGATACATGGACTCATTTTGTTCTTCCACCACCCAGTAAAAGCTATCTTGTCCGATTACGATTTCCACGGGCGTATCCAGAGAGAAGGCAAACAGTTGGGCTGAAGAGTAGAACTGAAACTTTACACACATGACTGAAACCTCTTTTCTGCCCTGAAAAGGCTGTCGGTATCTGACATATTTCTTAAAGCATAAGGCGTACCAAACCGTAATATTATTGAATAACGGCACGTTACACCTGACACACTAAGTATTTGACACCATTCCATCGATGTCGGAACAATTATTTGTCACATTTTTGACATTGATACGATTTGTCAAATTGAACAGCGTTGTCAAAGGGACAATCGACAACAAAAAAAAGCCCTGATTTCTCAGGGCCTTTTTAACAATCCGGGTGTGCCGGATATTTAACTGGTGCGGTGGAATGGAATCGAACCATCACGGAGTTGCCCCCGCCAGCCCCTCAAGCTGGTGTGGTACCTCTTTCCGCTTGACTTTGCATAATTATATATTTATAAAATAACCATATTTTACAGATATTTAAATAAATTTTGTTTCTTCGTGTTTCGGTATGTCTTAGTATATTTCTGTTGTTGCCAGACACAATTTAGTGGAAAAGTAGTGGAAAGGAATATACGTGATTTTTTCTGATCGGTATATAAAAAATCTAAAAGGTGAAAGTAAAAAGTACGTTCGGAATGAGGGGAGAGGCTTTACGCTCGTGGTTATGCCCTCAGGCACAAAAACTTTTTACATCAGATACACATTTAAGGGGAAACAGCAAGAACATGCTCTGGGTAAATACTTATCCAAGAGTGAGAACGATAAAACACCTACTCCAGGATTTGTGTCCCTCGCTGAAGCCCGCACTGCTTTCAACGAATGTGTTGAAATGCTAAAAAGGGGTGAAAATCCAAAGGCTAGGAAGATTGTAGTTGAACCACCAGATGAATCACCATATGAACCACAAGTAGAACCACCAGTAGTTGATACAACCTTCGGTAAGATGATGGAGAAGTTTCTAGAATGGTCAGAAAAGAATCATTGTGATCAGTGGTACCGTGATACCAAGTATACACTCAAGAAGCACGTACCCAAGGAGTGGGAAAACCGTCCGATTGCTGATATCAGAAAAATTGACTGCATTGAACTGATGGAGAAAATTGAGAAGTGTGGTAAAGGGGCTGCCAGAAATGCTCAGAAGGCTATCAGAGGTGTGTTTACATATGCAGAGGAGCGATGGTATATAGACAATTCACCCATTGTTAAGCTGACGAGGGCTGTTCCATCGCTCAAACCTGTATCTCGCAAGAGATACCTTAGCGAGGCTGAGATAAAGACTGTATGGGATATACTATCTGATGGATTAGAGAACAGCCCTACAAAAAGAGCTATCCTTTTGATACTGGTAACAGGACAAAGATCTTCTGAGTGCGCTGGATTAACTTCCTTCGAAATAGATGGGGAATGGTGGACCCTACCTCCTGAACGCAATAAAATGGAGCGCTATCACACGATCTATCTGACTGAAACCGCAAAGCAACTTATAGGTGATGCTGAAGGAATCAAGTTCCCAGGGATAGATGGTACCAAACCTTTGAAGAGAGTATCGCTTTCGCATTATATTTCCGACAGAAAATATTTTGGTTTGCCAAGGTGGACTCCCCACGACCTTCGGCGTACCGCCAGAACCCATATGGGAAGGATAGGGATTCTGGACGAACACGCTGAAGCTGTTGTGAATCATGGAAAGGAAGGAATGACTGCTATATACAATCTTTACGGATATGATAAAGAGAAGAAAGAGGCTCTCTTAAAGTGGGAAACTGAATTACTTAAGATCATTGCTGATAAGGAAACTGATGCTGCAAGTCCAACACCGACCGAAACCGACTGACCACCCTCCCCTCTCCGAATCGGGTGAGGACAAATGAATCACCAAACCAATTTAATCAATTTTCTAGAATAGAATGGAGCAAGTATGACCAAGGCTGACATCGTTGAAAAAGTTGCTGAAAAATGCAGAATATCAAAGAAAGATTCTATCGATATGGTGGAATCGGTCTTCAGCATACTGAAATCAACTCTCGAAGACGGCGAAGATATAAAAATATCAGGGTTCGGTAAATTCGAGGTAAAAAAGAAACATGCACGCAAGGGGAGGAATCCTCAAACTGGGGAATCCATCACTATCGACGCTCGAAGTGTACTCACGTTCAAGCCCAGCACTCTATTGAAGTCGGCTGTAAATAATGGATAACATCATAATACTGCTATGTTAATTCATAGAACCTGTTCTATATCCCTCCAAGTCAACGGATGTGTATGTAAAACCGGCATTTTTTATTATTTGAACAACCTTATTTTTTAAAGGTCCTAGTGCCTTACACATTTCTTCAGGACCTAATTCAAGACGAGCGACTGTATCATGATAGCGAACCCGCAACACTCGAAACCCCAATTCTCGCAGCGCCTCCTCTGCCTTGCCAACCTGCCCCACCCGCTCAGAAGTTATGGCGGTCCCATAGGGAAAGCGACTGGATAGACAGGCAAAGGCTGGTTTGTCCCATGACGGCAATCCCAGGTGCCGTGACAGATCCCGAATGTTGGCCTTTGTGAGTCCGGCTTCCTCCAAGGGACTGCGTACTCCGATCTCTTCCGCGGCCTGACGTCCGGGTCGGTGATCGCCCCTGTCATCAAGGTTGGTCCCATCCAATACGTAGGCTAAACCTTCCTGATCGGCGATGGCCCGCAGCTTGCCGAACAGTTCCTTCTTGCAGTA
>JBAYTT010000083.1:0-15896 GCA_041675485.1 Pelobacteraceae bacterium
AAGAGCAGCAACGATAGCATCTGCCGGACCCAGCGATTTAGCAGCGTTAGTGACATCATCCAGATTGGCATGCAGGTAGATGGAAACGAGGGTTGCGTCGCGGCTGGCCTTCTCTTCGAATCCTTTTTCCGCAACCCTGCCGAGAAATTCGGTAAGAAGCCAGCCGGATGCAATGGTCAGAATGATCGCGATGACAAAGACGCGAAGATATGTGCTGTTCCGTGTCGATGGCCCGGATTCCATACTAGACAGTTCCGTGCGCAACGGCATCGTAATCACAGGGGACAGGCTCATTCAGTCGGCTCACGGCAACAGGGATGCCGATTTCCCGCTCTGACTGCCCGGATTTTTCAGCAAACTGTTCATACACCACCTCAAACAGAGAGGCGGTTGCCACAAACGCTTTCAACACCCGCGGATCAAAATGATGCGGAATGGTCCTGCCGTCCCCCCCGGTGATGATGCGCACTGTCGTGGCATGATCGAGGGCCGGTTTGTAGACCCGTGCATTCCGCAAGGCGTCATACTGGTCGGCGATATTCATGATTCTCCCCTCAAGAGAAATCTGCTCGCCGGAAACGCCGAACGGATAGCCGCTCCCATCCCATCGTTCATGGTGTGAAAGCGCGATCTGCCGGGCGATGCTGAACTTCGGATGGTCGCCGATAATTTTCGCCCCCATCACGGTATGGAGTCTCATGATAATCCACTCTTCCTGTGTAAGTTCACCCGGTTTCTTCAATATGTTAGACGGAATGTGGACCTTGCCGACATCGTGCAGGGTTGCCTGCAGCTTGATGCTCTGTACCCATTGCTCAGCATTGCCGAGCCGCTCCGCCACAATGGCGCAGTATTCGCCGACCCTCAGAATATGGTCGCCGGTGTCCTCGTCATTGGCTTCCGAGGCCCTGGCGAGTGAGTGCACCGTATAGGCAAACGCATCATCATCAAGCATTTCATCGAGAAGTTTGGTTCTGAGCAACATCTTGACCCGTGCCAGCACCTCGCCATGGTCATACGGCTTGGCAAGAAATTCATCCGCTCCTGCCTCGATCCCACGGATGCGGTCTATTTTGGAATCAAGGGCGGTAATCATGACCACCGGAATATGCCGGTATCGTTCATCCCCCTTGATCCGGCGGCAGGTCTCGAATCCGTCGATTCCCGGCATCATGACATCGGTGAGCACCAGGTCAACTGTGCGGCTGGCGATTATATCAAGTGCTTCCCGGCCATCACTGGCCTTAACGACCTCATAACCGGACGTGCCAAGCGTTCTTTCCAGAAGCTTCAGGTTGCCCGGTTCATCATCAACGCACAGTATTACAGGAATTAATGTATTCAAACGCCTCCTCCGGCAGTGGCTCTTTTATCCAATAACTCCCGTACGCTGGCCAAAAGCACGTCGGGCGAAACCGGTTTCTGGACAAATACGGTGTTGCCGTCAAACACCTTGCCATCCGCAAAAATATCTTTCGTGTAGCCGCTGACAAAGAGGACCTGCAAACCGGGGCGCAGCACTCTCATCTCGTCGCATGCCTGTTTGCCGTTCTTATTCGGCATGATGGCATCAAGGATAACAAGATCGATGCTAGCGCCATATTCAATAAACTTGTCCACCGCATCCTGGCCGTCTACCGCCTCAATCACCTGATAGCCATAGTGACCCAGCACATTTTTTGACAACCTCCGCAGGGCGGCATCGTCCTCACCCACAAGGATGGTCTCAGTCCCGCCACACAGTGGAACCGCCTTCTGAGCATCTTTTTCGCCTGCGAGTACCGATGCCTGTATGAAGGGCAGATATACTTTGAAGATCGTACCTATTCCGGGCTCACTGTAGACCGTGATGAAACCGTCATGCTTCTTGACGATGCCATACACCATCGAAAGGCCGAGACCGGTCCCCTCCCCCTGTTCTTTCGTGGTAAAGAACGGCTCAAATATGTGTAACTGCGTACCCTTGTCCATGCCACAGCCGCTGTCGGAAACAGAAAAAGAAGAAAATAAACCGGCTGTGCCATAGCCGTGGGCTTCTATAAATTCCTGATCCAGGGATACAAGCCTTGTCTCAATAGTCAGCATGCCGCCGTTCGGCATGGCGTCACGGCCATTGGTGACGAGGTTCATGAACACCTGTTCTATCTGCCCGCGATCGGCCAGCACGGTAAGTGGCTCCCCTGCGCAGGTTATCTTCAGCTCAATATCTTCCCTGATCAGCCTGCGGAGAAATGCTTCGTTTCCCTGTATTACTTTGTTGAGCTCGATTACCTCCAGGGTTACCGCCTGCTTTCTACTGAATGCCAACAGGCTTTTGGTAAGATCAGCAGCTCTTGTGGACGCTTTCAACAACTCTTCGACATAATGTTTAACCGGTTCGTTGTCGCCTGCTTTTGCCAGAATCAGATGGGAATATCCGAAGATTGCCTGCAGGATATTATTGAAGTCATGAGCCACCCCTCCGGCCAGTTGACCGACCGCTTCCATCCTCTGGGCCTGTCGGTACTGCTCCTCGACGGCGCGTTTACCCTTGCGCTCCTTGATGTCCCTCAAGCTGCGCTCGATGACCGGCACCAGACGGGCCAGATTACCCTTGAGCACGAAGTCGCAGACCCCAAGCTTGAGAAGTTCCACAGCCTTTTCTTCCCCCACGGTACCGGTAACCATGATCACTGGCAGATCGGGGAGCGCAGCCTGCAGAAGGTTCAGATTTTCCTGAAAGCTGAGTTGGGGCACGCTGTAGTCCGCCAGCACAAGATCCCACCGTTCCTTGCTGATTGCCTCTTTCAGCGCGTCAAGGGTGTCCACCCGGCAACAGGCGACTGACAGCCCATTCTGTTTCAGATGGCGCTCGACCATCAGAAAGTCGGCATTGCTGTCTTCAATAATCAGGATATTCAGCAGTTCAGACATACTATATTCACTCCTGCGGCGGCTTGTTGACCGCCAGCCAGTAGATGCCGAGACGTGCCACCGTTTCGGCAAATTCGGTAAAGTCGAGCGGCTTGCGCACAAAGCTGTTGGCACCGTCTTCATAACTTGCCAGACGATCCCGCTCTTCATCGGATGAGGTCAGAATCACCACCGGCTGAAGGCGGGTTCTCGGGTCATTCCGCAACCGTTTCAGGACTTCCAGGCCACTGACGCGCGGCAGGCCGATATCGAGCAGCACTATGGTGGGGACGTCATCGCCGCTACGACCGGCAAACTCACCTTCCCGGAACAGGTAATCAAGCGCCTGCTGGCCGTCGCGTACCACATCCACCTGATTGGCCAGATTGACCTTGCGCAAGGCACGCAGCATCAGCTTCTCGTCCTGGGGATTGTCTTCCACCAGCAGTATGGTTTTGTTGATGTTCATTGGTTGTCTCCTGTTGTTTCCCCCTCCCCTTTCGGGGGGGGGGTAGGGGGTGGGGGAAATTGCCAATTCCGACTCTGTTGGCAACTTCACCCACCCCTCAATCCCCTCCCGTCAAGGGAGGGGAGGCTCTCCCACGTACGGCAGCGAAAAACTGAACAAAGCTCCTTTATGTGGCGTGCCGGTCGCGTGGATGGTGCCGCCGTGGCGGTGCACGATGCGCTGGGCCGTGGCCAGACCGATGCCGATACCGGGAAATTCGTCCTGACGATGCAGGCGCTGGAATGGCTGAAAGAGTTTTTCGGCGTGAGCCATATCAAAGCCGGCGCCGTTATCAGCTACGCAGTAATAGCGTTCCGCCCCCCCCAACTCGCTATAGAAGCGAATGAGCGGTTCTGCCACGCTTGCTGTGTATTTCCAGGCGTTATCGAGCAGATTTCTCATGATCACCTCGATCATCCGCGCATCCCCTTCCCCGCTGAGGCCTGACTCAATCCGCCACGCCACAAGGCGCTGCGGCTCAGCTTTCTCCAGTTCAACACGGATACGATCCGCCATGACTGAAAGGTCTACCCGGTCATGGCGCAATTCCCCCCTGGTGCTGCGCGACAGGGTGAGCAGACCGTCTATCAGCTGTCCCATATGCCGGCTGCCGATGACTATTTCGTCGAGGTAGTCGCGCGCTTCCGCCTCCAGTTTGTCGCCGTAGTCTTCGATAAGGGCTTCACTGAAACCGCCCATGGCCCGCAGCGGAGCGCGCAGGTCATGCGAGACCGAGTAGGCAAAGGCCTCCAGCTCCTGATTGGCTCCCTGGAGCTGCGCAACTGTGTGACTCAGCTCCTGGTTAAGACCCTCAATCTCTTTGGCGGAGAGTTTTCGCGCCACAATATCCTGTTCCAGAGCAGCATGCGACTCGGCAAGTTTTCCGGACATGGTGTTGAAGGCCACTGCAACGAAGGAAAACTCGTCTCCGCCCGTGAGGGGGATCGTGTAATGAAGATTCCCGGCGCCGATTGCATCTGCGCCATTTTGCAGCTGCTTTATCCCTTTGCTGATTATGCGACTGATGGACCAGGCAACAACCATCATGAAGAGTGCAACGGAGACAATAACTGAGAGGGAGACCCACGCTGCGGTCTTCTGGGTAGACGCTATCAACTCATTTCCGGCTACCTGCAGCTTGCGGGCATCGGCAATGGTATCCAGGAATTTGAGCAGCAGTTGTGCCACCAGCCGGTTTTCGATCTCGATCGCCCCGGATGTGCGCGGCGCAACACCTCCGATGCCCTCCCGGTTGCTCAAAATCTGTTGAAATATGACCGAGCTCCCCTCCATATTTTTCTGTATGTCGGTAAAAATCTCCCGGTCACTCATCGAAACCAGATTGGCCGGTGCCGACTTCAAAAGGTCACTGAGCTGATTCTGCTTTAAAAACCATTGGTCTTTGGCCCGCTGGTCGTCGTTATTGAGATAGTCGTTTCGCAGCGTATTGCGTTCAAAGACACTGCTGACGATCTCGTCCGCCAGGTTCTTTGCCTTGTTTGCTCTGGCAAGCCGGTGCTGAGACCAGGAGACCAGAAGCGCCATAATTATGACCATGGCGGCAGATGCGGCTGTCACGATGTGGAGTCGGGTGCGGATTTTCATGCAGCCTCTGTTGAACGGCGACCGGACGTTAGTAATACATCCATATAATTCAGCTTTGTCACTACCTGGTTACTTCGGAATCTGGCAGAGAATGGCAGACTGATACGATTAGATGCTTTAATTAACGGATTGTCTGTCGGGAAAGTTTGATGGGGGGTGAAATATAATTATTCAGTGGATGTGATGCCGTGCAGAAGGGCAAACTTTACAAGGGAAGGAATATTATTGACACGAAGCTTCAACATAAGCCGACTGCGGTAGGTTTCGACGCTCTTGGGCGAAAGCAGCAGGATTTCGGCTATCACGGCGCTGGATTTACCCTCAACGACGAACTGAATGACCTCCCGCTCACGCTGACTAAGACTATCAACAGGACTTTTCAGGCTGGAACGGTGATCGAAGGAGCATGTCTTTGATGGGTCTTCAACCCCAACTCCGAAGTACTGATGACCCTTCATGACCGCACGTATTGCATTGACAATACAGGAGCCCGCGGACTCCTTGAGAATATATGCCCGGGCACCGGCCTGCATTGCCCGAAAGACGTGTTCATTGGTATGATGCATGGAGAGCATGACTGTCTTAATCGATGGCACGCATTCGCAGATCATGCGAGTTGCCTCGATCCCGTTCAATTCAGGCATACCGATATCCATGATGATGACATCGGGCCTGAGCGCCTCGGCCTGTGCCAGCGCTTCACGACCGTTCGAGGCTTCGCCGACGATTACCATATCACTCAGTGATTCAAATATTATCATTTTGAGGCCTTGCCGTACGACATCATGGTCGTCAGCAATCACAATTTTTACCGACATCTAGATATCCTCCAGCGGTAACTCAACAGACACAACGGTGCCTTTTCCAGGCGCTGAAGACACATGGAAATTGCCGCCAATCAATTCAGCCCGCTCACGCATAATTTTCATTCCCCACCCAGAGCCCCCCTGAATATGTGAGGACGATACGAGTAAACATCCATTTCCTTCGTCAGCAACAGTGAACCAGATCTTGCCTTCGGTTATCCTCAGCTTGATCGTCACGGCCTGCGTATCCGCATGTTTTGAAGCATTCATGAGTGCCTCTTGTGCAATACGAAAGAGAGAGGTCTCTTTTTCCAGTTCCATTCGGGGAAAAGCCTCATCTGCCTGCACCAACACCGTAATACCGGTGCGTTTCGAAAAGAGATGCGCGTGCCAGCGAAGGGCGGCGACCAAGCCAAAATCGTCCAGCACCGGCGGCCGCAGGTCAGCCATGATGCCTCTGACGGTGCGACTTATTGCTTCAATCAATTTTCCTGAATCCTCAATCCTTTCAATGAGCTTCTTCGGCGCGTCTCCTGTCATGCTATCGTTGATGATCACCATATTCATTCCCAGTACAGTCAGGTCACGACCGATCTCGTCGTGCAGCTCCACAGCGAGCTTTTTCCTGAGTTCCTCCTCCTTTTCAATCAGGCGTCGGGTGTAACTTCGCAGGTCATCTTCCCCCTGCTTGCGCGAGGTGATGTCGATCAGAGCAATGTGGCATTCCTGCCCTGATGCCGCAGCCACGGCCTTGATCTGCACGAAAAGCGAAAGGCCACTCTCATTCCGAAGCGCAACTTCACATACCTCCTTGCCCCGGTTGGCAAAGACCGTTCCGAGGAAAAAGGTAAAGGCGGGACGATACGTCTCTGTTACAAACTGCTTGAAACATCGACCGAGCAGCCTGGTGCGTTCGATACCGAGGTAGCTGGCACCTCTGAGGTTCACTGCGGAGATATTCCCGTCGAGGCAGAGAGTGAAATAGCCGACCGGGGTGAAATCGTAGATGTCGGTGTACTTTTCAAGTGACCTCTCCAACTCGTCCCTTGCCTGGAGGAGTTCTCTGTTCTGCATCTCCAACTCGATCTGGTGAACCTGCAGTTCGTGAAGGAGCCGTGGCATCTCATCGTCCCTTTGCAATAAGACTTTCTCAGAAGCTTTCGATTCCAGCTCCTCTTCAGCACAACTGCGCAGATCGCTTGCTGCGTGATTACTATTTCCTGCATCGGCCTTGAGATTCACAAAATAATTCCTGTGCTCATTCACAGAGCAGTATGGTGTCTTACAAAACTTTCCGTCCCTGTATGACGCGTACCAGCACCACAATTATTGCAATCACCAGTAGAATATGGATCAAACCACCCATCGTATACGCAGTAACCATACCTAACAGCCACAGCACAATAAGAACTACACAGACAGTCCATAACATAACATTCTCCTTTTAACGGCGGCTTTCTGCAGCATTAGCCTTTGCCGTTTCACCACTCTTGAACCTTATGAAAACTCGGCAAGACCCGCCGAAGCGGGTCTTGCCGGCTCAAGCCTACTTCTTCCCGTTGTATAATTCGGCCTTGATTTCATCCAGAGCTGACAACACCGGCTTGAGAGATGCTTTTAATGCGTCCAGATTCTGGACGGATTTATTGGCGACCGGGGTTATTCCTTCAATCCCTTTAGGGGTCAAGTCGTTTGACAGATACATCTGGATTTCCTTCAGATCAGTCAGATACGCATGATACGAGCCCTTGATTCCTGCACCAGCAGCAGGGACCTGAGCATAGACTTCAGCTAATCTGCTCCGGCGCTGTTCGCTGAGCTCACGAATCTCTGAATTGGTAAAAGCATCACCCTGTTTTTCCCACTCGGCAAAATATTCCTTGCTGTGCGACTTCATCTCATCCAGGCGTTTGAGCACCTTTTTGCCCTCTTTATCGAGCTTGGCGAGATTGTCAGAATAACTGTCGAAAGATTTTTTCAGATCGGATTTTTCTGACCTGACAAGGAAGTCAAGTGACGCAGCGGTAACATCAATCTGAACGGTCATTTTCCTGATTTCACTGTCCACATCACGTATCGAGTTGGAGGTTTTGACGGATCGATCCATGCCGGTAGATGCACAGCCTGCCATAAATGGAACAGTACCGAGCAACAGCATGGTAAAAAATGGCAGCAAATGTTTTCTGAGATTCATGGTGTTCTCCTTTGGTTAGCGTGAATAGTTGATATGCGTGATTACATCCCTCTTCCCCTCTTCCCCTCTCCTCCAAAAACATGATTTCTTCATCAACTCTGTTATTTCTTTGTAAGGCAAATGGCATACCAAGAACCCAAGACAAACATAAAAACCGACTAACCTATTAATAACAACGCATTAGGGTGACTAGAGAGGATTCCGGCAAAACAGGAATGAATTTGAGAGCCCTCAGCATTTGGCGGAACTTCAACATATTGAGGGAGCTGGTAAAGAAATACAGAAAATATGGAGGGAAACGTGATTCATATTCGAAGAATTAATTCTATTTACGTTCTCTATTTGTATTGAGCTACCGTTACACACAACGGCTGCAGAGTCCCCTGCATCACGAAACCGACTATGAAGTGCACAATGAGATAGCCCTGCATAATCGTCATCGTAATAATTGCAGGTAGACAACCAAGAATTGGTTAAGATTATGCAAAGGGTGAAGCACGTTGGCCATTCAAACTCGAAACAGATATCATTGTTGAAAATTGCACTCTGACAATTCCAACAAAGATATACTTTTTCAAAAGGAGTACGGCATGAAAAGGATATTTTTAGGTGTATTGGCCATGATGATGCTGGTCATGACTGGTTGTGGAGGAGGAAGTGTTGAAGTGGTTGTTCCTATTGAACCCGCTATATATCCGCCTTCAATCACGTCATACCAGTATTCCAAGGACACGGTCAGGGAGTTCGTTAACGGGAGTATTAATTTTAATGCCCCGGATTCCGATATCGACTCTATGACTGTTGTCGTCTTTGACTCAAGAGGATACGAAATAGCCCGAACAACGGCGGCTCTCAACCTCCCCGGAGTATCCCAGGGGACAGTTTTATTCAGTATTGACTATGTTACCTACCCGGCAGACAAGTTTACCTTCAGCATTTACCTGACAGATTTCAACGGATATACGTCCAATCAGGTTGTAGATACGTTCTGGGTACCATGAGTATAAGTCGATTCAACATCGGTGAAATCTTTTTCAACTGACGCATCAAGTGGTTCGTCAGCATATTGAATAATACACAATTTCAAAATTTGAGTAACACATGCCGAATTTCTCCGACAATACCCGGATATTCTTTCTTGATGTGGATGACAAATTATAGAAAGAAGGTATGCTTTATTCAATGCGGGCCCACGCGAGTGGCAATTCAATAAAAAGGAGAGATCCGATGGCTACAACCAAGAAGAGTGCAGTGAAGGACCTGAAAGCGACAACCGCCACCAAACCCTTACCACAGAAGGCTTCAGTCAAAAGCAGCAGAGTACTCGAAGTAAAAAACAGTGAGGAACTGGTGGCGGAGAATATCGCCGCGCTTTCAAATGTTGCTGCATCATTGGAAGTAACAATGGAGATGCTTGTTCAGAAGGTTGCGGGAATGGCACACCATATAATTGCGACTGAAGAAATTCTCGCGGAACTGGTTGCTTCGAACGGACTTAACCTGGCCCGGGTCAATGCCCGTATCAGGGCTAAAATCGCTGCCGGAACTGACAACAGTGGCAACCCAAATCCAGCGATTGACGTGGCCGCTTCCATTGCGTCACCGCTTCCTCGGTGACAACTGCCTTTTATTAATACGTAAAAGCCCTCTTTCCGAGGGCTTTTTTATTGTTTTACGATTATCAGAAATGCTATTTTACGCTTAGAATTATATTTTAGAAATTCGGAATGGGCCAACGTGCATCTATGATTGTCTTTTCAAACGGTATCCAGGCAGAGGCTGTTATTTTTGATTTCGACGGAGTTATCGTTGATACGGAACCACTTCATTATGCAGCATTTCAGCGAACATTAGAACCGCTCGGACTTCATTTCACCTGGCTGGAATATGTTGAAACCTATATCGGGTTTGACGACAGGGATGCATTCCGGCACGCATTCTCCTCAAAAGAAAAGGCACTCAGCCAGGATGAGTTATACCAGCTGATTGAGAAAAAAGCTGCGTTCTTCGAGGAGGTTATCCGGTCAGGAGTCTCTGCATATCCAGGAGTTTTGGATCTGATATCGCACCTGAACGCAAATCGAGTTCCGCTGGCAATATGCAGCGGAGCTCTCAGGACCGACATCGATCCCATCCTGACCATGCTCGGTATCTCGGACTGTTTCGATGTAATTGTTACCGCCGACGATGTTGCTGCAAGCAAACCTGACCCGGAATGCTATCAACTCGCTTTCCAGCGCCTTCTTTCTTCCCATCAAACCGGCTTCTCCAAAGATGCGACGCTTGCCATAGAAGACACCCCTGCCGGAATATCCGCTGCCAAGGGTGCCGGATTAAAGGTCTGTGCCGTCACGAACAGTTATCCCGCCGACAGGCTGGACCAGGCAACATTTGTTACAGAATCGCTCTCACTTCTTATGTAATGTTATATACTGCAGACAAAATCACTTTCTCTCAGCTCACCCGGATTACGGAGCATCATCTTCGCAACCTTGACCGAAGCCGCTATTCCTGCTATTAGATACATTTTCTTTCCTGCAGAATATAATCAAACTCCCCATTCGGAGGTACTTGCGTGACATTTCAAGATCTTATCCTATCCCTGCAAGGTTATTGGGCCAAACAGGGATGCATCATCCAACAGCCATATGACACTGAAAAAGGCGCCGGCACCTTCAATCCGGCCACTTTTCTGCGCGTACTGGGTCCCGAACCATGGAACGTGGCCTACGTCGAACCTTCCCGTCGGCCCACTGACGGACGGTATGGCGAAAACCCCAACCGGCTGCAGCATTATTACCAGTTTCAGGTCATAATGAAACCTTCGCCGATCAACATTCTTGATCTTTACCTGGATTCGCTCCGTTCCTTCGGACTCGACCCCGCCAAACATGATATCCGCTTTGTTGAAGACGACTGGGAATCACCAACTCTCGGCGCCTGGGGACTGGGGTGGGAGGTCTGGCTGGACGGGATGGAAATCACCCAGTTCACCTACTTCCAACAGGCCGGCGGAATCGATCTGAAACCGACTCCGGCAGAGATCACCTATGGATGCGAACGCATCGCCATGTATCTGCAAGGGGTAGACAACGTCTATGATCTGGAGTGGGTCAAGGGGATTAAATACGGCGATATCCACCACGAGAGCGAGGTTGAATTTTCGCGTCACAATTTCGAAGAGGCCGATGTTGACATGCTGCTGCAGCTTTTTTCCATGTACGAAAAAGAATGTCTGCGTCTGGTTGAAAAAGAATTGGTACTGCCGGCCTACGATTACGTCATGAAATGTTCCCACACCTTCAACCTGCTTGATGCGCGCGGAGCAATTTCGGTTACGGAGCGCGCCTCTTATATCGGCCGGGTCCGTGGGGTAGCCCGCGTCTGTGCCGAAGGGTACCTGCGGATGCGTGAACGCCTGGGCTTCCCACTGCTGAAAGGAGGTGTCACACAATGAGCACCAAAGAACTGTTTCTTGAAATCGGCTGCGAAGAAATTCCGGCCGGGTTTATACCGCGTGCTACTGCGGAAATGAAGGCAATCATCACCAAAGAGCTTGCCATTGCCCGTCTTTCATTCAGTGAGATAAAAACGCTGGCTACACCGCGGCGTCTGGTTCTTGTTGTTGAGGGCATTCCTGCGGTCCAACCGGACGCCGAGATTACCGCCACCGGACCATCGCTCAAAGCCGCCTATGATGCCGCCGGCAAGCCGACCAAGGCTGCAGAAGGCTTTGCCCGCGGACAGGGGGTTGATGTTGCTGAGCTGCAGACCATTACCACCGACAAAGGTGAGTACCTGTTTGTCAGCAAGCAGGAGACCGGTCGCCCGACCTACGAGATTCTGACCGAACTGCTGCCGGCATTGGTCACTAACATCCCCTTCAAAAAATCAATGCGCTGGGGTGATCAGGATGTGCGTTTTGCACGGCCGATTCATTGGATTGTGGCACTGTTCGACGGTACCATTGTCCCCTTCTCCTTCGGCACGGTTGAGAGCGGTAAAGTCTCGCGTGGCCATCGCTTCATGGCCAACACGTCCTTCCCGGTAAATAATTTTGCCCATTATCTTGAGGAATGTGAGCGGCATTTTGTCATCCCTGATCCTGAAAAGCGCAAGGAGATCATCCGCCGCGAAACGCACCGTGTAGCCGTGGCTGCAGGTGGACACCTGTTACCCGACGAAGAATTGCTGGAGCAGGTATCCTATCTTGTTGAATACCCAAGCGCCGTTCACGGCACATTCTCTCCCGAATTCCTGAAGGTCCCCAAAGAGGTGCTGATAACCTCCATGCGCAGCCACCAGCGTTATTTTTCGATTGTAGATGCCAACGGAGGCTTGCTCCCCGGTTTTATTACGATCAACAACACCCTGACCGAAGATCCCTCAGTCGTCGTCAAAGGGAACGAGCGGGTGCTGCGTGCCCGTTTATCCGACGCCCGCTTTTTCTTTGAGGAAGATCAGAAAGTTCGTCTGGATGATCGGGTGGAATCGCTCAAAAAAGTAGTCTATCAGCAGAAACTGGGCACTTCATTTGAAAAGATGGAGCGTTTCAGGTCATTGGCTGAAGGACTGGCTGACCAGCTCAATCCGTCTGTCAAAGTACAGACAGCGCGCGCTGCCTGGCTCTGCAAGGCCGACCTGGTTTCCGGCATGGTGTGCGAATTCCCCGAAGTCCAGGGAGTCATGGGGCGAGAGTACGCACTGCTGGAAGGCGAAAGTGCCGATGTTGCCAACGCCATCTCCGAGCATTACCTGCCGACTCAGGCGGGAGGCGAACTTCCCGCATCGGATATTGGCGCCTTTGTATCAATTGCTGACAAACTGGATACAATCTGCGGCTGCTTCGGTGTCGGACTTATCCCGACCGGCGCTGCCGACCCGTATGCACTGCGCCGGGCAACTATCGGCATTATTTCAATCATTCTTGAAAAGGGATACCGCCTTTCGTTACGCTCATTGATAGACGACGCCCTGAACCTTCTGTCAGCTAAACTGACCCGCCCGACAGAGCAGGTTGCAGGCGACGTACTGGAATTTTTCCGGGCCCGCTTTGTTAACCTGCTGGGGAGTTCATTTGCCATTGATGCCGTAGATGCCGCAAACGCTGCCGGATTTGACGATCTGGTTGACGTCAGGGCCCGTATTGCGGCTTTGGCCGAGTTTAAATCCCACCCCGATTTTGAACCATTGTCCGTGGCGTTCAAGCGTGTCGGCAATATCATCAAGGAAGGCGTTGACGCTCCGGTTGATCCGGCCCTTTTTCAGGATGATGCCGAAGGTGGTTTGTACGAAGCGATCCAGGCGGTAAAAAGTTCTGCTGACAGGTTGATTTCCCTGGATGCATGGCTGGACGCTCTGACCGAAATTGCCACGTTGCGCGGACCGGTTGACCGTTTTTTCGATAACGTCATGGTGATGGCCGAAGATCCGCGCGTACGGACGAATCGATTGGCGCTCCTGACCACTATTGCCCGATTGTTCGGCAAGATTGCCGACTTTTCAAGGATTGCGTAACCACTATCGCCAACCCGGATTGGTACCAAAGAGGAAAATCAATGTCATTTACTCTGCGCATTATTATCGGCAATGCAGTAGGTATCATTCTCACAGTCGCAGCAACCGTCGTCCTGAACCCCAACGGTCTGGTCTGGATAGATATTTTGATAGGCGCTATTGTACTTATTGCGATGTCGGTCGTACTCGGAATTATCAGCAGCCTGGCCTTCAAACCTCTCGCAGGAATAGTCACAGCGCTTGAAAAGGCGGCTGGCGGCGACCTGTCAGTCAGGGCAGATGTCGCCGGGGGTGAAGAATTCAGGCGACTTGCGACCGCCTTCAACAGCATGATGACTGACATGAACAAGGCCATGCGCCAATTCTTTTCAGTTGCAGACACGGTACGTGACTCTGTCGTACTGGTGCGTTCTACAACCGATGCGATGGCTTCCGCCGCCGAAGACGTTGCAATTCAAGCCAGCACGATCGCCACTGCCAGTGAAGAGATGTCAGCCACTTCGGGCGACATCGCCCGCAACTGCCTGTACGCGGCAGAGAGCGCCCAGAAAGCAACCGAGCAGACTCACAGCGGATCTCAGCTTGTACAGAGCAGCTCACGCCTGATGGAAAACATTGCACAGCGTGTAAATGTATCGTCCCAGACTGTCGAAGGTCTTGGACAACGATCCGATCAGATCGGTGCGATAGTCAACACGATTCAGGACATTGCCGACCAGACCAACCTCCTTGCGTTGAATGCCGCGATAGAAGCTGCCCGGGCCGGCGAGCAGGGACGCGGTTTTGCAGTCGTCGCCGATGAAGTCCGTGCTCTGGCGGAACGCACCACCAAGGCGACGAAAGAAATTTCCGCCATGATCAAGGCGATTCAAAATGAAACCCAGAGTGCCGTCGGTTCCATGTCTGAAGGGGTAGATGAGGTCAAACGGGGTACAGCTGAGGCGGCGCGTTCCGGTGAAGCGCTGGAAGATATTCTGAATAAGATAAATGACCTGACGATGCAGATCAGCCAGGTCGCTACAGCCGCGGAAGAACAGACAGCCACAACTCAGGAGATCACCACCAATATTCAGATGATCACCGACGTTGTGAATCGGAATGTAGAAAATGCCCACAGTACAACCCGGGCAACCACCACTCTTTCCAGGGAAGTTGACAATCTCCATGAACTGGTCGGGCACTTCCGCCTGTCAAAGGCGCTTGAGTGGGACTCATCATTTGCGACCGGTGTCTCCAAATATGACGATCAGCACAAAGTCCTTTTCAATATGGTCAACGATCTCGCCGATGCCATGCAGCAGAAAAAAAGCAAGGAAGCTGTTGGTCGCGTATTGAACGGCCTGGCCGAGTACACGGTCAATCACTTTGCCGATGAGGAACGCAGCTTCGCTCAAAGTCACTACCCGGAAGAGACCCAGCATAAAGCGTTGCACAAAAAATTACTTGATCAGGTTACCGAACTGATCGGAAAATTCAATGCCGGCGAAACACTCATAGCACAGGATGTCATCAATTTCCTGCAGGATTGGCTGATCAACCACATCAAGGGTGTCGATAAACGTTACGGCCCCCACCTTAACAAGAGCGGTATCAAATGATTGCAATTATCGACTACGGCATGGGCAACCTCCGTTCCGTACAAAAAGGATTCGAAAAGATCGGCAGCGAGGCAGTCATTACCAGCGACCCGCAGGTTGTTCTTCAGGCCGAAAGGATTGTGTTGCCCGGCGTCGGCGCTTTTCGCGACTGCATGCACAGCCTGGAGCAGGGTGGATTTGTCGAACCGATCCTGAAGGTTATTGCCGAAGGAAAACCGTTCCTGGGAATCTGCGTCGGAATGCAGCTCCTGTTTACCGACAGCGTGGAGTTTGGTCATTATAACGGACTGAATGTCATTCCCGGCCATGTCCTTCGCTTCCCGGACCAGATGACGGTAGCAGGAGAAAAGCTGAAAGTACCGCAGATGGGGTGGAATCAACTTGCTTTCAAGCACCGCCCACCGGTTTTTGATGGGATCGAAGACGGCAGCAACGTTTATTTCGTTCACTCCTATTATGTCAAACCGGATGATGACCGTGTAATCGCGACAACAACCGACTACGGGATCGAATTCTGTTCTTCGATCTGGAAGGACAATATTGTCGCCACCCAGTTCCACCCGGAAAAATCGCAGGGAATCGGCCTGCGGATCCTGAAGAATTTTGCGGAGTTAACATGATCGTAATACCAGCCATCGATTTGAAAGAAGGAAACTGCGTCCGCCTGGAACAGGGGCTGATGGAAAAAGATACCGTATTCAGCGACAACCCGGGCGAACAGGCGCATGAATGGGAAATTCAGGGGGCCGAACTGTTGCACATAGTAGACCTTGACG
>JBAYTT010000084.1:0-15878 GCA_041675485.1 Pelobacteraceae bacterium
TCTCATCCCGGCCGCCGCAGCTTCTGCACGGTACGGAGGACAAGGAAATATGCTATAATTTACCTGTTGGAAGGAGCGTAATGCCCGAGATGAAAGTCAGGAAGAGAGGAGATGAGTTTCATGCTGAAGGGATTCGATGTCACCGCCAAAGCGGTGAAAGAACATATACATCATGGCGATCCGCTGCAGATTGTCGAACTTCGCCATCATCACAAACACGACTGGAGTCTGTTCAAGGCTCGTGGTTCGTTGCGCTTTGAATATGACGCCGTGGAGCGGCATCTGGAAGAAATTCCCCACGATCGGCCGATTGTGTTTTTTTCGGACTGTCCGGGAGAGGAGACCAGCACCAGGGCAGCACAGACCCTGATGAACAGAGGGTGGGATGATGTCCATACGCTGACCGGAGGCTTTGACGCCTATCTTGAGGCGGGCCTTCCGGTGGTGGCGGTTTCAAAGGATGTTCCCGCCACGAGGATCATGCTGCTCTGATGGTGCGAGGTACCAAATATTGCTACACAAAACCGAGTTCAACATGTTTGCCGAATACCCGAGCAATTTTTTCGAGGGTTTTCAAGGTAGGATTGGCTTTGCGGGGATTCTCAAGGCGTTGGTAAACCTGATACGCGATGTTCAGCTTACGGGCGATTTCAACTTGTGATTCATCGGCCCGCAACTTGCGGAGCATGATGGCAACCGCCACATTCGGCGCTAGGGTGATGGAATGAACGTCTGCTCCTGTGATAGTTGATGGTTCGGGAATACTGAAGTTTCGCTCAAAATCAGATGCCAGGCAGCCATTAAGAGCATCTTCAGCGTTCTGAATCGCCTCCTCTATGGTAGTGCCGAAAGTAGCGACATTTTCCAGATCGGGAAAAGTCACCAGAAAAGTATCATCTTCTTTCACAATATGGGCAGGATAGCTCAACATGTTTTACTCCTTTATCCCGGCCTGCTTGAGGATTGCATTCAGCAACCCCTTGGGCAGGTCGGCGGTGCCGTGAATCGGGATGGGAATTGACCGACTTCCTTCCCGGATCATAATGTGATGACTGCCGGAGATGCGATCAAGGCTCCAGCCATTTTCTTCCAGCAGTTTTTTGAGCTGCTTACCGGTCATAATTTCACTCTATACATCATATAAGGTGTATGTCAAGTATTAGGTTAGATTTGGGACACAAGAGCTTGGCTTCGAGCAGGCAGGCGAAGCGCTCACCGAGAGTGGCGGATTTGCCGATGATGCTCCCTCTTCCCTTGGTGGGAGAGGGTCGGAGAGAGGGGGAGTACAGGCCTTGAATATAACCTCAAGCACCCCCTCAGTGTTCGACAGGATTTCGTTATTCCAGAAGCGCAGTACCGTAAAACCCTGGGAATTCAGCCATGCTGTTCTTTTAAGGTCTTTTTCCTTTTCAACCGCGTGTTGCCCCCCATCCGCCTCAATTATCAAAGCGTGCTCGTAACAGACGAAATCAGCAATAAATCTGCCGATCTGTTCCTGTCGTCGGAACTTCAGGCCATGAAGCTGCTTTCTCCGCAGGTGTCTCCAGAGCAATTGTTCTGCATCTGTAGACTCTTTGCGCAATTTTCGCGCTGTTTCGGTAAGATTCAAGTTCACGGTCACCCTCTCACCCTCTCACCCTCCCCCTGCCCCCTCCCATAAAGGGCGGGGGTTTCTTTTTATCTCACAGGCTGGGGAAACTTTTGCTCTTTCGCTTCATCACTATTCCCCTGCGGCGGCACAACTAACTAACAACTCCCTCTCCCCTTGGTGGGAGAGGGTCGGGGAGAGGGGAAGCAACATGGTTTTCAACTTCATTGCCGTAATTCGAAGCTCTTATTTCCACACATCATCATCCACCTTTTCGAACACAGCCGTGGCTCGCAGAAAATCGGCGCTTTCCTGACTGCTCCAGGTGCCTGCCAAAGAGTCAAGATCGTTATAGACGGAGCGTAGCTTCATTGTTGTCATGGGCTGTCCTCCCTTACAAGTCGTTCTTTCAGTTTATTCCTGTACTGCTGCTAGAGAACCAAGAACAGCAAAGGCGACTTATTCGTCGCCTTTTGAATGAAAAATTCATTCCTGAAATTTTCACAATAGCCTATCCAGCCATTGCTTGCGCCGGATAGTCACTCCATGTCTGACCAAGCAGCATGCGGCCATTTGCTTTCTTGCCACGCTTAACCTTGTCCATGCCCCACGTGCCCCACTGTTTGAAAAAGAAGGCGCTGCAGTGCTTTTCACACTGCTCTTTTATTGACAGGACCCACTCCTGATTCATGGGTCGAGCTTTTGGTCCCGATTCGCCGCCAACAATAACCCAATGGATATCGGTTAAATCAATCGTCCCGAGATCTTGAAGCAGCGGTTCAACAGACAAGAACCTGATGGCGGCATTTACCTTGCGCAGATGGTCAATTCGAGGAATACCACTCTCCCGGTCTTCAACCGTAACTCCAAGCCAAATATTTGAAGGAAGAATTTTAGAACCAAAGTATTCCGGCAACCGATAGGCCCGTTTGGTTAAGATCTGATAGGTATGCTGCGGGGTCTGTGCCATCACGGCAAAAATATCATCCAAAAATGAATCCTGAACATCTTCATGAAACAGATCGCTCATGGAGTTAACAAAAAAACGAGTCGGTTTCTTTTTACGTAACGGTTGATTCAGGCGTTCAGGCATCAAGGTCAATTCAAAGCCGTTGTCATAGCCCGGGGCTCTCATTGCCTGAAGCCGGTGAGCCATAGTCTCGGCATAGCAGTTTGCACAACCGGCGCTGACTTTGCTGCAACCGGTCACCGGATTCCAAGTTTCCTCTGTCCATTCTATAGCAGTGGCGGTTGCCATTGCGCTCTCCTTGATATCTTGATTGATAAGTCTTTCTTTGTATGATCCCAACTTGTGCTTGGTTTACCGGTAGCAGGTGTCAGAGGCGGAATACGCGTTACTTCAATCTGGTTATTTTCCATTTTTTTGAGACAGTCTTTATAATCTTTCAGTGAAAAATTAATTCCAAACTTTTGTGCCAGCCTGACCAGCAATTCCTTCAGCTCAATTTCAGTGTCTATGAAAGAAACTATCTCATTTTCAATATCCCGGCAAGCACCTTGTATTGATGGGTTGGGAAAGTCAATCTCGATAAGCGCAAATTGATTGTTACGTGCCTCCTCTCTGAAAGCCGCCCAGCGTTTATTCATGTTATCAACCATAAGCAGCAGTGCGTCTACATGATCGGTGGCAAAAACAATCCGGTATTTTGGTATATGGCTGATCTTGACTTTAATCGGTATATTAACAACATAGCGAAAGACTGATCTGAGTTGTTCGCAATATTTGGTGACAAACAATTCTTCTGCTTCTGGCATTTTGATCTGACAAGCATTGTATCTGCCGATTATCTCTCGCCAATATGTCCCGCCAGCAATATCATCTAACCGTTCAGGTGTATTGATGTCCGGTTCGTAATCTTCAGGAGTGTCCGTTTCCAAAACCTTGAACTTCAGCAGCCTGCATGCCTCTCTCAGAAACCCAAAGGTGTTCAGATTCAGAAGCAGTTCAACCGAGTGTAAATCTTTCTTCTTATGAATCTTCTCAAAGTAAGAGAACAGAATACTTTTGATGCCGTAAGGATCAACATACAGAAAGAGATTCTGGTTTCGAGATGGATAGTTATTCACGAAATAATCCATCTTCTCTTCGTAGTCTCCCTCCAGAAGATGGCACCACGGCTTTTGCGGTATATTTTCCTTCAAGTTTTTGAAATACTTTTTCTCGATAAAGACCGCTTTAATTGCTTGGGTTGTAGGATCGGCCAGTTGATGCGAAATGGCATCTGCAATAATCAGTGGTGACCCAGATTCCCCGTTGTCAAAGCGACCTTTGCCGGCAAAGCAATCGGCGACAATAATAGGGCATCTTGTTCTGGATACTTTGGCTAAATACGGCACAAGGTAGGCTTTCAGCACTTCATCCTTGATCCTCGACCAGGCACGTTTCTCTTTAAAAAATGAATTTGATGAACTCATTTATTCACTCTTTCTGGTTTATATTTTCAGGGAAAGAATATTATGGATCGTTTATTTTCAGATAAGGTCCTAGTTTTTCACAGTTTTCCCGCTTGTTACGGATGTCCCTTTTTTCTTTTCTTTAACTGCCTTTAAGTACTTGCTACCAGCCTCACCCATCTGCTCAAGCATACTGACCACTTGCTGCTGCATACTTGCTGAATCTGGGGGGGGTTGAGGCACGGACTTTATTGCCTGTGCCAAATGCTTTGCTAGCTCATCATCAGAGAACACAGTCCCCGCATGAAATGCGACCATAAGGTCACCGAGAACAACGTATTCTTTGAGTCGGAAGCGATCCTCAGGCTTTTCAATTGAAATCCGAATCTGTTGAACCTCTACATCAGACAATGTTGGTACCCATGTATTCCGTAGTAGACCAAGATGCATAGCAAGCGCGGTACCGCTCCATCCTATTATTATCTGATGTGTGCTATGCAGCCGCAACATCAGCAGTCGGTCAAACACAGATGGCAACGGGGGTGGTATTTGGTGATCTCGATCATTGTACCAAATAAGAGTCAGGGCAAAGACGGCCGCCAAGTGAACTGCCAGATTATCTACGAAGATATGGCGCATTATACCTTCCATTATCCCAAGAACCATGAAGATGCAGGATGCTAGCTTTTTCACGTCTAAACCACGCGAAGACTTTATTCTTTTCCGTGAGGTTGATCCCATCCATCCCAAGTACGTGTTCAAGAAGAGGGTCATAGTTCAACGTGCAAATGGGAATATTAGATTGTTTAAGTGTTACCAGCGCGTTTACCATTGCCTCGTTTGTAGGCTTAACGGTTTTGAATACATTTTCCAGCCAGCGGGCATAGAGTGATCCCTGCGGGGCATCCAGCTTGCGGCTTGCAAATTCCGCAGCACAGAGTAGGTCATCGATATCTTTTGAACCCAGTTGAGGTTCCCAAGTCTTAGCCTGATCGGCTGTAATTTTTTGCTTCTTGACGCCATAGTTGAAGCCATCGCGAATCAATCCAATCCATGACAGGGAAGGAATCTTCCCGTTGGTTAGGGCCATGCTCACACCAGAGCCAATGATGACGACCAGTTCTCCGCATTTGACCGAATCTTTGAGCCGAGTGATTGCCTCTTGATTATCCATCTGGGAATCACTCTTCGCTGATGCTGGTTTTGATTTTAGCTTAGTTTTCATTTGTTCTCCCGACATCCTATATGGTTATCGCAATGCGAATAAACTGGGACCCTGCCCATAAATTCCACTAGTTAAAACTCCGTGCCGACCCAAAAAAATTAGCTACCGCAATAACTATCGCCGGCCTGCTAACCTGAAAAATCCCCGCCAACTTATCCGGACTCTTCAGATCCCCCTGAAACTTCTTCAACGGATCCATCGGAATCAGCAACTCCGAAGCAAACGCATCTGCCTCTGATTCTGCCGTTATCCGTGTGTATCCGATTCATCCGAGTTTCAAAGACTTAAAAACCATGTAACCACGGATGAACACAGATGAACACGGATGAAACCTAAAACCAGATTCTGATTCTGATGTTATCCGTATCCATCCGATTCATCCGAGTTTCAATATTGCTTTTTCAATTGCTCCAGCACAGATTTCACCTTCGCCAGATATTCCTCGCTAACCTGCGCCTGTTCCTGACTGCCAGCCTTTTTCTGGGCCAGTTTTTCGACAATCTTGTTGATGCTGCTAGAGTGCACGGCAGCCCCCTTGGCGTCGTAACTGGTGGATCTGGCATGCACCGACGTAACAGAGTTTTTCATCTTAAAAACTGAGAGGGCTTCATTCAACATCCTCTTCAGATTATCAAAAGGGACCTCAAAGAATTGAACGATCCTGGCCGTTACCTCGGGCGGAATCTGTTCAGGCGCCACTTCGTTATTCTCGATTTTGACTAGCTCCGCAAGCTCTATACCAACAAAATTGCAGACCACATCCGGCAAAAGCTTGGTTGCAGCAATCACTTCACGAATGTATTCGCCAAAAGAAACATATTGTCCCAACAGCGGAGTATTGGCCTTGTGTATGGCAACGACTCGCTCGTTCTCCAAAAGATTCACACCGGCGGTTGGCACTTTCTCGATGAGATTATGCACCAACAGATTCATGGACGGCGTAATCGCCACTTCTCCCCGCTCCCACCGTCCATATGTATTGCGCCCGACGTGCAGCAAGTCGCAAATTTCTTCCAGCTTCATGTTCAGAACACGCCGCAATATTTTCAGTTGATCAGGCGTAAGCAACGGCTTCAGCCCGAATTCCAGGGCGATCCGCTTCTTGTCGATTTCCAGACTCTGGGCATGGGTAAAGGTTATTTCGCCGCAGGCCGGACAGGTCTCACAGTCAAGGTCACGCAAAACATGACTCTCACCATTGACGGTAACCGTTAATTCGGTCTTGGTGCTCTTGTATTCGGCTTCAAAACAATTTGTGCAGATCATGGTTTAGTTCCTCTACTTAATCGTGAAAGAGGTCAGCTTCCATTCGATGAACTCGTTTGTATGCGGGTGGTAGTTGCTGCAAACCTTGCAGTATACCTTTACTCCCTTGGTGCTCGTACCCTGTATCACATAATGGGTGTTGCTACGACTGCTTGCCCTCTCGCTCGTTGCGGGCATGGCCTTGTCAATCGTTTCGGCGTGAGTGATAACATTCTCCACGTCGGCCTCAAATAACCGGGCACGAGCCATATCCTCCAGACAGTCTCTGGTCTTGCGCATCTCCCCCGCCAGATAGGCCGCCTGAATGGTACGAAGTACGAAGTGGTTTAATTCTGTCCAGATTGGTGTCATCATTTACCCCAGAGCACAAACACCAATTGGTACTATTAACAAATATACCAATTGGTGTTTGCATGTCAACAACATTATAGTCTCTGATTTTGCCGTTATCCGTGTGTATCCGATTCATCCGAGTTTCAAAGCCTTAAAAACCATGCAACCACGGATGAACACGGATGTAACAACTAAAGCCTGACATTTCGTGTTCATACTCTTTTCAGAAAGTTCTCACAATGTACTAAAGACCACAAAAGGTGGAGGCACGCCCCCCCATACACGTCAAGAATCAATATAGAAACATTTAAATCTTCTTTATCGGGTTGGAATATTTTTCACAGTCACTGCGATAATCCGGGTCAACTTGAAATACGGCATCCGTATCAATTTCATGAATGATCAAATCAATGAGATCAAACATCTTAAGACGGGGCAAGGGTGCTCGGCCATCCGTGACACCGCCGGTCTGGGCAATATCGACCTTGATGCTCTTCACCCCCTCCTTCGTCTCACATTCATAAATCGCATGAGGATTGCCGATTCTTATCCCGTGGGCCTTCCCGGGCTTGTTATAGGTAAAACGGACAGGATGCCTTTCCTGAATCGCGTTTCTGAATTTTTCTATCGAATTCATTCTTGTAACCTCCACAGACTTGTTCCAGTCGCCTCAGAACCAACAAAAAATCACACTTCACCTTCACCCGCCGTACAACGCCTTTTCCACTTCCGGCAACCCCAGCTCCCGGAGTGTTTTCCTGAGCGGCTTCGCGGTCGTCTCGTCCCACCCCATGGTGCGGTAGTAATCCTTCTTGGCGTCGTCCCATTGCAGGACATTGCCGCTGTAAGCGTTGGGGCCGCTGGTGAGCGGCGGGTTGCCGCGCGCCCGTTCGGGCATGCGCATGTTGGCGACGTCGATCCCCTCGCGGATGTTGAAGGCGTGGCGGACAGTCTTGATTCGTTGCCCGATCAGCAGGTACTCCTGGTAGGTCTTGCGCCAGCCGGTGGTGGCGTTCAGCCACTCCACCAGCGGCGGCACCGGCCCCAGGTAGAAGGCGAAATTGCACAGACCGGCGCCGTTGATGATATCTTCCGCGCAGCTGGCTCCACACAACCGCTCTCCCTGCTTCTCGTGATCGTCGTCCACCGGCTTTTCGTACCGGCTCTTGAGCCGGAACCTGTCGAACAGCGTGTTCTTCGGCCGGTCGGTCTTCAGATACTGGTCCCAGCCGGCAAAGGTACTGGTATGTCGGCCGGGGGTCGGTTCCGTCTCATAGCCAACCCCCAGGTCCAGGCCTCCGTTCGGGCTGCGCGAGTCGTGCATCGGCAGTTCCTGGCCATGGACGTGCATTGGTGCGGCCCGCTCCGTATCGCCGAAATATTCCGCGCTCCGCTTGACCCCGTTGCAGAGGATCGCACCGATCCCCTGCCCGGCCACGATCTTCTTCACCAGGGCGACCACCGCTTCGTGGTTCCCCCAGGTCAGGGCCAGGCCACCGGTGTCCTCCTCGGTCAGTATCCCCTTGTCAAAGGCTTCGAAGGCCCAGTTGATGGTCGTGGCGCAGCTGATAGTGTCGATCCCGGCCCGGTTGAGCAGCTCGTTGACCATGAAGATGCTCTTCACGTCATCCACCAGCAACTGGGCGCCGAAACCGCACAGGGTTTCGTACTCGGGGCGGTGCGTTTCCTTCAGAAGCGGCTCGTCCGGTATCATGCAGAGACCGCCGCAGCCGAAGGGGCAGCCGTAACAGTGATACTTGCGGGTCTCGAATTCGGTGACGGAAAACAGGTTGATCCTGTTGGCCTTTTCCGGCGGAAAATCGGTCTGACCGACCCCGAGCCAGTTGGCGATGGGCGAATCGCCCGACTGGGTCGAATCGGTCAGCGTCCCGGCGGTGCCGGCCTGTTTCATCTGCTTGCCAAAGTCGTTGAGATCGGTTTCCAGCCCGGTAAGGAACTCGGTGGTATGCTGCCAGACCGCTGCATTATCATGGACCCGCACCTGGTGATCGCCCCGGAGACAGACCGCCTTGAGATTCTTGGAACCCATCAGCGCCCCGAGACCGCTCCGGGCGGCAAGCCGTCCCTTGGCGTTGACCACTCCGGCGATAAGCGAGAGGTTTTCCCCCCCAGAGCCGATGCAGGCTACCCGGAAATCGTCACCGTGCCGCGCCCGCAACGTGTTCTCGGTCTCGACGGCGTCCAGTTTTCCCCACAGGTCGGACGCATCCCGGAGTTCCTTCCTGTCGCCGTCGATCAGCAGGTAGACCGGCTGATCGCTTTTGCCGGTGAAAAAGATCCCGTCATAGCCGCTCTCCTTGATGGCCGGGGCAAGGTCACCGCCGCAATTGGCGTCGCCCCAGGTGCCGGTGAGCGGGCTTTTGCCCGCCAGCATCCAGCGGCCGTTGAAGACGGCCCGGCCGTTGGTAAGCAGACCACTCATCATGGCGAGGATGTTATCTTCGTGAAATGCCGACAGGCCGGGTTTCTGCCGGTCGAAAAGATACTTCGCCGCCAGACCGTACCCGCCGAGAAACTGCTCGTATACCGCGGCATCCGGTTTTTCGTCGTGGAACAGGTGCGCTGTCAGATTCACCCATAGAATGCGGCCCATATATCCTTTGTTCATGGAATTCCTCCTTGTTTTGACGCTACCGGACGACGCCGGCCGGGCGGTTGATGTAGTTTTCCTGCTGATCGAGGGACATGGTGATGAACGGGGCCTGCCAGCCGCCGACCCGGACGTTGATGTCCGCATATTCCTCCAGTGTACGCACCGCCTCTGCCTGGTCGGACATCTGCGCGACAGCCACGGAGAGTTCGTAAATTGTCTGGTACACGGCCCGGCTGCCGATCGCCATGGTCATCATGTTGCCCTTGTTGATGATAAACTGCTCGATGATGGCCATAATCACCTCCGGGTGGTTCTGGGACTCGTCGAGGCAGACGTCGGTGATCACCCCGGCCCCCAACCGGTCGAGGCCAAGCCCCCTGAACGAGGTAAGGAGATTGCCGATACCGTTGCCGAGCGTACCGGGGGGCGGGGAAAAGTTGGGGGCCAGCGGGGCACCGGAGCTGCGATCGGCCGACGCGGCGATCCCGGAACCCTGGAGCGGGTACTGTTCAAAGGTGCCGCAGCCGGCGGTGAATTTGATGTTGAATTGCGGCCCGAACTTCTCCTGGAACGATTCGCCGAAGTAGCCGGTGATGTAGCGCAGCTTGCGCACCTCGCGCTCCTCCTGCGCAGTGGCCGGTTTCCTGAGATAGATCCGGTCGGCAAGGGTCTTGGAACTCATCACCGCTGCGTAATAAGCGTCCAGTATCCAGCGGGCCGCTTCGTTCGCTTCAGGGTCGTTGGAGCCGAACAGCGGGCTGTTGGTGGCAAAGTCCACCCTGATGGAGTCGTAGGTATGTTGCAGGGCCGGATTGGTCGGGGCCGGGGAGACGAAATTGGTGCGGAATGCGTCAAGCACGGTAGCCAGCGGGTATTTTTGATTGTCGAAGACCCATCGTTTGATGGCGCAGACGGTGTTGACCATGTTCGGCACACCGGTGATGACGGTGCCGCCGATGTTGTATTCCGTTCCTCCCCACGCCTTGTCCCTTCCCCGTTCGAGGCAACTGCCGAGGAAGGCCGAAAAGAGCGGGCAGGGCACCACGTATTCATCGAGCAGGTAGTATTTGTAGAGCCCGAGGGTTGACTGATCGACGAAAAATTGCAGATGCCCCTTCAGGGATTCCCGCAACTGCTCGTAGCTGGTGATCTCGCCTGACGAAAAGCTCAGTTTGCCGCCGCGCAACGTCCCCGGATTCTTGTCCAGTGTCGCCCCTTTGTTGAGCGAGCATTCGAGGATGGTCATGCCGTTGATCATGCCGAAGGTCCAGTCGCTCTTGCCGTTCAGGATCGGCTCCCAGCAGCCGTCCACGCAGTAATCGTTCACCAGCGCCCTGAGTTCGGCCAGGCGCGCCGTGTCTGCCGGGTCCTCACCTTCCCGGAACGCGGCGAAGAGCGCCGGGATGATGACGTCGTCGTTCAGGATGGAGGGGTTGTTGCGCGTTTCGTGGAGCGAGTCGACCACCGCCCGTTTCAGGGATTCCGGCGATCTGCTCCCCATGCGGACATAGATGCCGGGGGTCGGCAGGTTGACGTTGCGGTAGGCGCGGAGGATGACGAAGGTGCAGTCGTTGGTGGCGTCTGAACCGTCCGGCTTGATTCCGCCGACGATGACGTTCTGCAGGAAATTGTTCGCTCCGGCGCGCTGGTCGAGATAGTACGGGTTTACGCCGAGGGCGGCGTTGTAGTCCATGTGATCCTGTTCGAGCAGGTATTCCGTGGTGTAGTTGAGCCGCCAGGCCGCCTTGATCAGGAAGCATTCAAACAGTTCCACCGCCTTGGCCGGATCGTACACCCCTTTTTTCACCGTGCTGCCCAGGTAGGGGGCCAGCACCTGATCGAGCCTGCCGAGCGAGATAAGATTCATGCTGGCATGGAGCGCGGTATGCACGAACCAGATGCTCTGAAGCGCCTCGTGAAAGGTATCGGCAGGTTCAAACGGCACCTTGCGGCAGATCCGTTCGATCTCGACCAGCTCCGCCCTCCGTTTCGCGTCGCTCTCCATCGCGGCCAGATCCCGAGCCAGATCGGCAAAGCGTCCGGCGTATTCCACGACCGCCTCGCAGGCGATCCGCACGGCGCGGTAGAAATCGAGCCTGGTCGGATCATCCCGTTCGGCGTTGCGCGACGCAATCCTGGCGCTGGCCTCACCACTCTTCTGAGCGCAGATGGCCAGAATGCCGCGGATACCCTTCTGTACGAGCCGGTCGTAGTCGGCGCTGTTGTGCCCCAGAAGCGACATCTCGGTCCGGTTGGTGATACATGCGGCCCGTTTCTCGTCTCCCGTCAGGTAGTTGGGAAAGACTTTGCCCAGGCCGTTGGACCCCATGGGGAGGACGCCGACTATCAGTTCTCCGTCACTGATTACATACGACCCGGTATGGAGCGAGTTCCGTTCGTCGGCCATGGCGCGCAGCATCGCCCTGGTTGCCATGGCGGTCCGTACTATCACCGGCTCATGGGGGTGCGAGATGCCGATATCGGGAAACATGTCGTCACGAAACCATTCTCCGGCGCGGTTCTTCCGCCCCTGCTGTTTCAGCGCCGCAAGCAGGGCCCTGGTTCGATCGGTCATTGCTACGGGAAGTACAGTCGCCATACATTTCTCCTTTGTGTGTGGTATGTCGCGCCGTTATCGGGACAGTACCGTAACGCCGCATTCGATAAAGCGTTTGCGGACAGCCGCAACCGCATCGGTGGTGGGGATGAGATGAGCCATGGGGGGACACTCCATGCGGAGAGCCCGGTAGTAATGCCCGGTGTGCGGGTTGAGCGGCAACAGGTCGATCTCGGCAACGCCGCACTCCGTCATGAGATCGATGGTAGCAACGATTTCTTCAACCGTGTCGGTCACCCCGGCTACCAGCGGTTTCCTGACGATGACCCGCGTCGGGAGCGAGGCGAGAAAACGGAGATTGTCGCCCCGCGCCCCGAAATGCTCCCGTGCGCCCGCACCGGGGATGTCGGAGCGAATCCCGAAGAGCCAGCAATCGACGAGCCCGCCAACCGCTGCGTAGCGCTTGAGCGGCAGAAGCCCCGAAGTCTCGACCGTTGTGTGGAAACCGGCGTTGCGGGCCAATTCGAGCAACCGGGCAACCCCCGCGCCCTGCAGGAGCGCTTCGCCACCCGAGAGCGTCAGCCCGCCTATCGAACGGACCAGCTCCAGCTGCGGCAGCAGGGCGGCAAAGAGCGCCTCGGGAGTGGCCTCGCGGGTCGGCAGGACGAGAGCTCCCGCCGTCCTGTCGAGGCGGGAGGCGGGACAGACGGCCACGCAGGCTCCGCAGCGACGACAGGCATCGCCAACGTCCCACTCGGAATACGCATCCGGCCCGCGCAGATGCTCCGGACAGACCCCGGCACATCTGCCGCACGAGAGGCAGCGGTTCTCAAAGAAGAGGACCGGGGAGCGCACGAAACGGGAGTGAGGGGAGTGGCACCAGGGACAGGCAAGGAGACACCCCTGGAGAAACAGCACCACCCGCGTCCCCGGGCCGTCGTGCCGGGAGAGCCATTCGATATCGAAATACCTGACCATGCACTGCGTATCAGTCATAATGCCCCCGTCCGCAGTCACTTGTTTCCCGGCGCTCTGCCATGCTGTGCATCAAAAGGCATCCGCGTTTCTCCATGCCCCCGACTGGACGTCGAGCACCATCAGCTTTGCTGAAACCTTGGCTCCATCGACCGTCACCACCACATAGCCATAGACGTTTTCGAGGTGTTCCGCGCCGCCGGCCCGTTTATCCGCGTAGGGACCGTAGAAGTGCGAAAACGGCGCGCCGCCGTTGCCGACCAGTACCTGCTGAATCTGGTGCCCCTTTGAGTCGGCGATCACGGCACGGTCATACATATGATCATGGCCGCAGAAGTACATGCTCCCCCCGGCGCCGCCGATGGCATTCCAGAAACGGTCCCGCGCCGGACCGTAGCAGGCGAGGCAGTCTTTGTGTTTCACCGCGAATGCCGGATAATGGCCGAAGACGAAGAGATGCTCCCGTTTGTCATTGGCAAGAATCTGCTCAAACCATTTTTGATTGACCTGGAACTGGTCCGTGATCTGGTCGAAGCCGACAAAGAGCGCGTTTTTATGTGCCAGCGCATAGGTCAGCCCCTTTTGATTCTCCGGGCCGTTTTTCGGGATATACGGATCGTTGAATGCCTTCCGGTAGGCGTCCAGCAGCCTGTTTTCTATCGGGATCCGCTTGCGGCAACTGCTCCAGTCGCTCATTATCGCATCCCTGTCCATCTCGTGATTGCCCCGGACCGGCAGGACTTTGGCGCCACTGTCGTAGACCGGGCTCATCACCTTCCGCCACAACTGGTACTGGCTTTCGGGAGCATTGGGCGCGGGTGTGGGTGGTTTGCAGGCATAGCCGTTCCCCAGGGCAACGTCACCCGGCACCAGCACTATTTCGACCTGTTCCGCAGCCACGGCCGAGGCGATTTTTCCGAGCGCCGTCATATTCACCCCTTGTGCCCCGCCACCGGGATCAACGCAGGGGTTGCTCCGCGTATCGCACAGTACCGCGAACTTCCACGGTGCTTCCTTCGCCGCCCCCCCCACCGTGCGGGTCATGGTCTGGGTGACAAGGATCAGGCCGAGCACGCATAGTCCTGTTCTGACGATTCGTTTCATCTGTGTATCCTCCCTGGTTATTGGTTTGGGTCCTTCCGGAGCTAATCTCCCAGATACTTCCGGAGAGTTGCCCCGTATTCCTTGTCAAAACGTGAGAGTTTCGCTTCATAGCGCCATTGTGTCCTGGCTTTTGCGCTCTTCCTGATGAAGCTCTTGCACGGTTCGCCGGGATCGGCGCTGCCCAGCGTTTCCCCCGCACACTGGCTGACGACCTTTGCCGCCGCCACATCCTGCCAGAGCGGATCGCCGAACAGAAAACTGTACTGGATGCTCGACCGTGCCAGTCGCACCGCTTCAGCAAAGGTCAGACGGTATTTGCCGACCGCATAGATCCATTCGCTCGTAAAATCGGCATGCGACACCCCCTCGTCGTCCGTCGAAAAGGCTGCGGCAACGCCATATTTTCTGAAGTATTGCTCAAACGGATGCTCATCGCCCGCAACCCCCAGAATCTGGGCATTGCTGGTAAACGGGAGTTCCACCAGGGTGTTGGAGCGTTTCAGCAACGCCGCAACCTCGGCCTTGCCGGCATCATCAAGATAGGTAAAGGATACGGCATGCCCCAACCGCTTTGCCCCCGCCAGGATCGAACCGGTAAGATGCTCTTTCAGCGCCTGATTGCCGTTGCCCACAAAACAGGGGGTGAGCTCGCCGCCATGGAGAGCGATATTCACCCGGGGAAAGCGGCTGTGGAAATAGCCGAAGAACTGCATTTGTGTGTTGAAGCTCTGCATTGAAACGGGTTGATCTTCGCCACTGAGGAGGTTTATTCCCACAACTCTTCGTGCCTTGCTGGCCAGCAGGGAAGACAGTGCCGTCTGGGTGAATATTTTCGGCAGGTCAGGACTGCCATCTTTCAGAGCGGCATTCCGGTTTACGGCGGCCTGAAAATCGTACGAGACTTCGCAGGCGGGGTCCGCGTCAGCGCTGCCGCAGTTGAGTATGCTGTTCACCGCGTTCACATGGGAAACGATATCCTTTTGTGCCGCGACAACGGCATCTTTCAACCCGGCGTTCAGCAGAAATTCGTACATGGCCGGGTAATTGCCGATCTGAGAGTATGCTGCCGTGTCTGGATATTTCTGCCGCAACTGATCGGCAAGGCGGCTGACCGCCGCTGATTGGAAGGAAACCATGGTTTCAACATAGCCGACACTCTCCGCATTCGCCTGCTGCAGGAGCTTCGCCAGCATCGGCCCCATGTTTCCGGCTGCCCCGGATACCGCTCCGAACCGCCCGAAGGTCGCAAAGAAGTGATCATGCCCCGCCTGAACAGAGGTGATCCCGTTGTCGTTGAACCGGTACATGGAAAGCGATCGCACTATCGAGTGCCATTCTTCGTCGTTTGCCTGTTCAAGCGGCTTGAAACCGCTGCCGCAGACTCCGAGAGAAGTGGCAGCCGAAATCGTGTACATGGCCGGAGTTTCCGGGTCCGCCCCGAAGCAGTCCCCCTCCGCTGTGCCAAGGGCAATGTAATCTTCCGGCATCACGGTTCCCGAAAGATGGTTGTGGAGGTCTGCCCCCTTGGGGAATTGTGTCAGGGCCTGCACAAGTTCGGGTTGGTTCGTCCTGACGCTGTCGATAAGGCCGAAATATCCTTGTACGGCCCGGTTTTCCCGGGTACAACTGCTGCCGGCATCCGGCGGAATCCGATCGAGATACGAGCATCCCTGAAGCAGGGAAAGGAGCAGGACTACGGGAGGAACTACCATTTTTAACAGCGGCCTGATACGGTTCATAGACTTTCTCCGATCATAGTAAGTTACTGGTACCCTGTAACACTTGAATCAACGCATAAAAA
>JBAYTT010000085.1:0-15766 GCA_041675485.1 Pelobacteraceae bacterium
CGTTACTCCCTCTCACCTGTACCCAGCGGGTTCCCATGACGGCATTTTCACTGGACATAACGTTATTCGCTGCAAAACTGGCGCTGGTATTCTTCGTAATACTGACCCTGGCCGCTTACCTGGTATTCGCGGAGAGGAGAATTCTGGCCTGGGTTCAGGACCGCAAGGGACCAAACCGTGTCGGCCCCTTTGGCCTGCTGCAACCGCTGGCAGACCTGATCAAACTCCTCACCAAAGAAGATGTCGTCCCGAGCGCCGCCGACCGGTGGTTGTTCTATCTCGCTCCGGCTATGGCTGCCATCCCCGCAATTCTGATTTTTTCCGTGATTCCTTTCGGAGCACCGCTAACTATATATGGACACCCCCTGCCGCTGGTGGTTGCCGATCTGAATGTAGGGTTGCTGTTCTTTCTGGCGCTCTCTTCAATCGCCGTGTACGGCGTGGCGATCGGCGGCTGGGCTTCCAACTCAAAATATGCGCTTCTGGGGGGCATTCGGGGACTGGCGCAGCTGATATCCTACGAGCTGTCCATGGGACTCTCGCTGGTTCCGGTCGTCATGCTTTCGCACTCCTTCAATCTGACCGATATCGTTGCGGCACAGGAGACCGTGCCGTTTATCGTCTATCAACCGCTGGCGTTTATCATCTTTCTGCTGAGTATTACGGCCGAATGCAAACGGATCCCGTTTGACCTTCCCGAAGCCGAGGGAGAGCTGGTGGCAGGCTTCCATACCGAATATTCCGGGATGCGCTTCGGCTTGTTTTTTGTCGGTGAGTACATTAATATCATTGTCCTTGGAGGACTGGCGACAACGTTTTTTCTGGGAGGGTGGCACGGCCCGCTGCTCCCCCCGACGTTCTGGTTCTCACTGAAGACTCTTGCCGTGGCCTTTTTTTTCATCTGGATGCGCGGAACACTGCCCCGACTGCGCTATGACCAGTTGATGCACCTGGGGTGGAAGGTGTTGACGCCGCTGGCGTTGGTGAACATAGTGATCACCGGCTGGTGGCTTGCGTTAAAGTGACACTTCACGGGCACTGGGTCCCGATCATGTAACCACACTACGGGAGGAGTCAAACATGGAAAGCGTTAATTCAAAAGACCGTTATGGACACACCCCACTGATCAGTGCCTCCAAAGAGGGGCTCAAGGATTTTGTCCAGGACCTGCTGCATCGTGGTGCCGACATCACCGCCAGCAGCGACAAGGGCAAGACCCCCCTCCACTATGCCGCGGCCAACGGGCATACCGAGATTGCCAGGATGCTGATTGAAAAGGGGGCCGATGTCGATGCCCGTGACCGTGAAGGGCATACGCCGCTGATGCTGGCTGCCATTTATGGCTGTAACCAGACAGTACAGGCGCTGCTCGACGCTGGCGCAAGCCCGACGATCAAAACACCGGCCGGTAATACCGCAAGCCTGTATGCCGAGAACAACAGCCATCCACTGGCCTCCGCACTACTGAAGAAGGCTGAACGGGCTAAAGTTGGCAACGCCTGATCGGTCGCTCATGATATCAACGATGAAAAGAGACGCTCCTGCGGGGCGTCTCTGCGTTTCAGGAGTACATGGATCATGCAGATAGTTTCCGATTTTCAGGCCATACTGGGCGGTTTCCGCGTCACGCTTGCCCACATGCTGCGCAAACCGGTAACAATCCAGTATCCGGAAGAGAAACGCATTCCCTATCCCCGTTTCCGGGCACGCATCGTACTGACCCGCGACCCGGATGGCGGAGAGCGCTGCGTTGCCTGCTATCTCTGTTCGGCGGCCTGTCCGGTTGACTGCATCTCGATGCAGTCTGCCGAGCACGAGGACGGCCGACGGTACGCCGAATGGTTCAGAATCAACTTTTCGCGCTGCATCTTCTGCGGTCTCTGTGCCGAAGCCTGCCCTACCCTGGCGATCCAGATGACGCCTGACTACGAAATCTGCAAGCGGGACATCATGGATCTGCTCTACGAGAAAGAGGACCTGCTTATCGATGGGTGCGGCAAGGACGCGACTTACAATTTCTACCGGCACGCCGGGATTGGCGTGACACAGCCGCGCGGGGCAGGCTTGGAAGAGACTGCTCCGGTTGATGTCAGGTCGCTGATGCCATGATCGAACACACCATCTTTTACATGCTGGCCGCTGTCGCCGTCATCGGCACAATCCTGGCCATCACCGAAAAGCATCCGGTCCATGCCATTTTGTACCTCGTCACCTCTTTGTTCAGCATGGCGGTTATCTTCTACCTGCTGATGGCACCGCTGGTAGCTGCTTTTGAAGTCATACTCTATGCCGGCGCCATCATGGTGCTGTTCCTGTTCGTTATCATGATGCTTGACCTGGGGCACCCGGAAAAGGGCATGGCTCCCGGTTGGCGGGAATGGCTGCCCGCACTGCTGCTGTCTGTCATCAGCATAGCATCACTGGCTACCGTGGTTGTCTCACGTCACGCATCGGCGGCTGCTTATCCCGCAGCCATGCCGATCAGGGAGGTTGCCCGGCGGCTCTTTCAGGAACACGGCCTGGCGGTAGAGCTTGTTTCACTGCAGCTGTTGTTTGCCCTGGTGGGGGCGTTATATCTGGGAAAATCGCCCTCCCCGACAGGGCGAGCGACCAGGAGCTGAGATCAATGATCGTCCCTCTCGAACATGTTCTGATCCTGTCCGGCCTGCTGTTTTTCATCGGCCTGGGCGGATTGCTGGCCTGGCGTGCCAACCTTATCATGATGCTGGTCTGCATCGAGGTCATGCTCAACGCGGTCATGCTGGTCTTCGTGGCCGGTTCGGCCCGCTGGGGCACCCCTGACGGGCAGCTGTTCGCGGTTTTCATCATGGCGCTGACTTCGGCGGAGGTTTCGCTGGCGCTGGCAATGGTGGTTTATCTGCACCGGAGACGAAAAACCGTGGATACGGATATGTTCAGCGAAATGAAGGGGTAACATGAAACTCTACCTCGCCTTCATACTCCTGCTGCCGCTTTCGGGTGGCCTGTTCAATGCCCTGCTGGGGCGCATGGCACCGCGACGCGTGGGTGAGGCGATTGCCTGCGGGGTTATCTGGGGTGCTTTCGCTTTTTCTGTCCTGGCTTTTATCGGTTTCACCGCCCCGATCAAAATCGAATACGCCTCCTGGCTCTCGGCCTTTGACTTCAAGGCCCCCATCACCCTGTACCTGGACCAGTTTTCCCTGTCGCTGACAATAATGATCACCTTCGTCTGCGGCCTGATCCATCTCTATTCGGTCGGCTACATGAAGAACGACCAAGCCCCGGCCCGCTATTTTGCCCTGCTGAACATCTTCGTCTTTGCCATGCTGACCCTGATTCTTGCCGAGAACCTGCCGCTGCTCTACCTGGGATGGGAAGGGGTCGGCTTCTGTTCCTATGCCCTGATAGGGTTCTGGTACACCGAAGAGAAAAACGCCACCGCCGGGCGCAAGGCCTTTATCGTCACCCGCATCGGCGACACTGCTCTGGGCATAGCCATGGTCTGGATGTTCCAGCTTTTTGGTACAACCTCCATCAGTGAACTTAACGGGATGGGTTTCCTGATGCCAGGCGGGGTTATCACTGCTCTGGGAATATTGCTCCTGATCGGCGCGGCGGGCAAATCGGCGCAGCTGCCGCTCTCAGTCTGGCTGCCGGATGCCATGGCGGGCCCCACGCCTGTCTCTGCCCAGATTCACGCCGCCACGATGGTTACCGCGGGGGTCTATCTGCTGGCCCGTATGTTCCCGCTGATCGGTTCTTCACCGACCGCTCTTGCAGCCATCGCGATCACCGGTGGAGTGACCGCCTTCTACGCCGCTACCTGCGCCTGTGCCCAGCATGATCTGAAGCGCGTTCTGGCCTACTCCACCATCAGCCAGATCGGATACATGTTTCTGGGCGTCGGTGCAGGCGCACTGACCGCCAGTACCTTCCATCTGCTGACCCATGCTTTTTTCAAGGCGCTGCTGTTCCTCGGCGCGGGATGCGTCATCACCGCACTGCACCATCAGCAGGTTATCTTTCGCATGGGAGGGCTGAAAAAGGAACTCCCGGCCGTCTACTGGCCGTTTCTGGCCGGAGCGCTCTGCCTGGCCGGCTTTCCGGGGAGTGGTGGTTTTTTCAGCAAGGATGCCATTCTTGGGGCGATTTTTGAAAAAGGGGGCATGCTCTACGGCGGACTGTTCGCTCTCGGTCTGCTGACCGCGCTGCTCACATCCTTTTATACATTTCGCATGCTGTTCGTGGTGTTTCACGGTGGGGCTTCGGCTCCGCTCAGCCATCAGCCGGTGGTTGGACAAGATCAACTGTCAACAGAAGAAAGCCGATCGGTGGACCCAAACTACGTACCTAAAAGCGGAGTCGAACCGATCATGTCCCTTCCCCTCATCCCTCTGGCACTCGCCGGCCTGTTGGGCGGGTTCCTGAATCTTCCCGACTCCCTTGGCGGACATGGCGTGCTGACCGTTTTTTTGGGCCAGCTGCCCGCTTTTACCGCTGCTTCCCACGCGTCATCAACAACCGAAACAGCTCTCCAGATCATAGCCGCGACAGTCAGCCTGCTCGGACTGGGACTGGCCTGGTCACGCTACACGGGGCAGCGTCGCGCAGAATCGCTGAGATCCGAAGAAGCCGGCCTTCCTTTAACCAGGTTCCTGTTGAACGGCTGGTATCTGGACGATCTCTACCGGTTGATCTTCATTCGACCGTTTGTAACCTTGAGTCGTTTTTTATGGAAAGGGATCGATGAGGCAACTATTGACGGCACCCTGAACGGACTGGCGCGCCTGTTGATGCGACTGGGGGAACTTCCCGCCGGATGGAGCACCGGTCGTGTGGCAACTTCATTAATCGCCCTGGCGGGCGGCGCCGCGGCCGTGCTGGGATATATGGCGTGGTTACTGATATGAACAGAAACGGATTTTGCTCTTCACCATGACTCTCTGCATGATTACAATTCCTCTCCCAGTACGGTATTGTCAATAAGCCTGGTTTGTCCTATTTTCACCGCCAGAGCCAGGAGTGTTCTGCTGTCGGCAATTTCCTGTTCCTGTAACATGTCGCCATCCCGAAACTCAACGTAGTCAATGGACGCTGCAGCCTCCCGCTCGATAACCGCACGGGTTTCCTTCGCCAGAACCGCGACTGAACGCTCACCGGCGGAAAACAGTTCGCGTGCCCGCTTGACGGCATGGCTCAAACAGAGTGCACTCTGCCGCTCGGACGGAGACAAATATGCATTTCGCGAACTCATCGCCAAACCATCCTCTTCACGCACAATCGGCATCCCTACAATCTCAACCGGCATATTCAGATCGGCGGTCATACGGCGGATAACCGCCAGTTGCTGATAATCCTTGCATCCGAAGAGTGCCACGTCAGGACGGACGATATTGAACAGCTTGGTAACAACCGTTGCAACGCCGTCAAAGTGTCCCGGACGGTTTGCTCCGCAGAGCGGCAGGGAGATATCCCGCACGGTAACTCCGGTCTGGAAGCCCTGCGGATACATCTCAGCCGCGGTCGGGGTGAAGACGATGTCAACGCCGCACGCCTCGGCAATCTGGCAGTCCCGCTCCAGGTCGCGCGGATATCGGTCCAGGTCCTCGTTCACCCCGAACTGGATAGGGTTGACGAAAATCGAGAGCACCAGCACATCACCCCGCTTGCGCCCCTCCCTCAACAAAGAAGCATGACCCTCGTGCAGATACCCCATGGTGGGGACAAAAGCGATACGCCTCTCGCCCCGTTCCGGAGCTATTGCAAGTGCCTGCATATGCATAATGCTGTTGATTATCTTCATGTTCTTCCTGTGGCTTCGACTCCGCTCAGCCAACGATCTGTTCTGTGCTCAGCAAACCTGCTCCCTGAGCGGAGTCGAAGGGTCAGTGAAATGAGTGTTCTTCGGTCGGAAATTCGCCGTTCCGCACTTCTTCAACATACTGCGTCACCGCTGCGGAAATAAGCGGTGCCAGATCCGCATAACGTTTAACGAACTTGGGCGAATATTTTTCACACAGCCCGAGTATATCGTGAATCACCAGCACCTGGCCGTCACAGGAGGGGCCGGCTCCGATGCCGATGGTCGGGATGGTCAATTCGGCGCTGATATCCGCCGCCAACGATGCCGGTATCCCTTCCAGCACAACGGCAAAAGCTCCGGCGTGCTGCACTGCAAGCGCATCATCCATGATCCGCTCAGCCTGCTCGTTTCTCCCCTGAACCTTGTAGCCACCCATGCGATGCACCGACTGCGGCGTCAGCCCGATATGCGCCATGACCGGAATATCGATCGAAGAAACGGCGCGGATAACGTGGGCCATATTGCTTCCCCCCTCAACCTTGACCGCCTCGGCGCCCCCCTCCTTGATCATGCGGCCGCAATTGCGGCAGGCATCCTCGATGCCGGTCTGATACGACATGAAGGGCATGTCGGCCACCACGAGGGCCTTGGGGTCGGCACGTTTCACCGCCCGCACATGATACAGCATCTCGTCCATGGTAACCGGAAGGGTGGTGTCATGCCCGGCAACAACAACTCCGGCAGAGTCACCCACCAGAATAATATCAACCCCCCCTCCGTCAACAAGGCGCGCAAAGGGAAAATCGTACGCCGTCAGGACCGCGATGCGCTGCCCATTCTGTTTCATCTTCAGTATTTCGGGTATCGTAGTTTTCTTTTTCATGAAGCTCCCCATAATATAAGAATAAAAAAAACGCGCCGGAGGGCGCGTCGTGAACGGTCAGATTGGTCTGGTTTGAAAAATCTCTCCGCAGGGGCCACCCCTTCCGTCCCGGTTCGCTTCCGAATCCGTGCGGTATGTACTGGTCAAACTGCCAACGAGTGATCAACTCCCGAATGGGTAGCCGTCATGGCAGAAGCGACAAACTATCAGAGCCCAAAAACTAAATCCAGATATTATTTTTCAGATTCGGTCCAATCAGATGCTTCAGAGCGCGCAGGTGAGGCTTTTCATCTGTTCCAGCTCCTTGACTACTTCGGCGCTCTGCGCTCTCCGCATCTCCATATTATCAAACATTTCGGTAACCATGACGCTTACCGACTCCACATTTCTGCGGATCAGTTTGCCATCATCAACCTGGCGCGATGTGGAATTCACCATTTCATGGGTCATATCCTTGATTGTTTCTATTGAGCGGGCTATGCTTTTGGTGGCTTTGGCCTGGTCTGTTGATGCCGCAAATATCTGGGACGTCATGGAGCTGATCTCTTCCATGGAACGCGCCACCAACTGTACGCTTGTCACCTGCTCCTGTGTCGCCTGTTTGATCTGCTTGGTCATTTCAAGCGAGCAAGTGGAACTGTCAAAGATTGCCTTAAGCGACTCTCCTGTGCTATGCCCCAGCTCAACGCCGCGATGCACAAGATCCTTGCTGGTTCTGATATTATTGGCGGCAGTCTTCGATTCAGTCATGATCTCTTCGATTATCGAAGTAATTTCTCCTGTCGAATGACCGGTCTGGAGCGAGAGATTGCGGATTTCATCGGCTACAACGCCGAAACTCTTGCCGTACTCTCCAGCCTGGGCGGCAATAATGGAAGCGTTCAGGGCCAGCAGGTTGGTACGCTTCGTGATATCGTTAATTACGCTGACGATGTTTTCGATGCGGGTGCTGTTCTCAGCCAGGCGCTGAATAGCGTCAAAGGAAAGACCAACCGAGTGTTTGATTTCATCGAGAGCATTGATCGTTTCCGTGACCACGGCCCGACTCTCTTCAGCACGCTCTTTTACTTCATGGGAAACCTCGTGTGAAATCGCCGCATTCTGCTCAACGTTGCCAATAGTGCTGTGGATCTGTTCCATGGCGGATGCCGACTGATGGACAACACCAGCCAGATGGTCAAGATTTCGGGTAACCTGTTCGATGGCAACAGAAATTTCGTTAACAGCAGAGCTGGTTTCATCAATCGACGCCATCACC
The DNA here is from genome assembly GCA_041675485.1 of Pelobacteraceae bacterium. Classification (GTDB taxonomy): domain Bacteria; phylum Desulfobacterota; class Desulfuromonadia; order Geobacterales; family Pseudopelobacteraceae; genus JACRCG01. The sequence goes on from JBAYTT010000085.1 coordinate 7,927, forward strand.
CCTTCAGAAGCAGACGCGATGATTGACGTACCGTCCGCAACGGAATCGACTCCGTCACGCAGATTGCCTACATTTCTGGAATACTGGTCGCGACTCGCCAGCAGGAATTTGAACGAACTCTCCATCTCGGATGTAAGCGTGTCAATTGACGTCAATAGATTGATACGGGTAATCGCAGAGGCCACCTGATCGGCAAAAAGCAAAATGGTATCGACATCCGAGTCATTCAGGGCACGGTGACTGTTTTTGTTGTCGATGCCAAAAACTCCGATAGTTTCATTTCTTACAACAATCGGGCACAGGATAAAACTTTTAGAACGGAGAGGTGACAGGTTATTGTGGGGAGGCTTTAAATGGAAGTCTTCCGGGTAGCGTGAGATGTCGTCAACCAGATACACTTTACGTTCATTAAAACACTTCGCGATGACGCCGATGCTCGAATCAATCGGCATAACCACATCAGACGGATCAAAGCCCTCCGTCCCGATGGCGGTAAAAAAACGGAGTCGCTTGCCTTCTTCAGCCATTAAAATATTGACACGCTCGTACCCCAGAATATCGTGCAGGCCTTCGCCACACAACAACAGGACTTCGTCAAGATTGAGCGATTTCTGGATCTTGCTGCTGATCTGATGAAAGTTCTTGATGTTCCTGTCCAGCACCTTGTAGCGGTTTTCAAATATTTCCTTCTGCTCGCCAACTTCCTTATGAAGTATATCAAGTTCCGCAGCGCGCTCATGCAGCTCATCACCGCTCTTGCCGATCATGTATCCAAGGGTTGCAAGAACCATGGCGGTACCGCCCCCCATGTACGTGTAGTGGGCAAAGTGCTCGCTATCTTTTACGACGTCATGGAAAATCTGCTCCATGAAACCGAGCCTGGTATCGTAATAGAAGAGAAGCCTGATCGCAATCCAGCCGACAGGGGCTGAAACACCAAGTAGAAATCCGCCGATAGAAAAACGAGTTGAACGTCTTTTCATAATGCTTTCCTCAAGCCTGTGTCCGAAAATCGATAATTACGCCTTAACCCGGGGTCCCGGATGGAAACTATTTCTCTGTGGCAAATTTTTCATCAATGGAGTGCCCGATCTCTTCCATAACCTTTTCAGCGTCATCAATATTATAGGCGATAATGTTTTTAAGATGCATATACGAATCAAGATCCATTTTTTCGAAGGTAAAGCCGACGCCATCCTCGGCAATGCGGGTGACAATGCCGTTGAAATGCACCGCTATTTCCGGCTGGGTACCGGTAAGAACAATGATAATGGCAACAGGCTCACCATCGGCAAGCCGCTCGTTAGTCACCAGAAACATACCGGTCATGCTGAGATTTTCCACGGCTCCCTGAAACTGCCGATCCGCAACCTTGATGGTGGCCGCGACATTAAACTTTACACGGGAAAACTTGCGGGTACTCATTCGTCACCTCCTGCAGCAACACTCTGCCGTTCAAATATCATGCTTTGCCGGCAGAGCCGAGGACCGCTTCATTTTTGTGTTTGACCAGCTTGACCAGCTCTTTGCGTGCCTCACCAAGATATTTGCGCGGATCGAACTCTTTGGGGTCCTTGGCAAAGTATTCACGAATTTTGGCGGTTACCGCCAACCTGCCATCGGAATCGATATTGATCTTGCAAACGGCACTGGCAGCGGCCCTGCGCAACTGTTCTTCGGGAATGCCAACCGCTCCTTCAAGCGCGCCGCCATACCTGTTGATTAATTCAACGTACTCCTGGACAACCGATGAGGCACCATGGAGCACGATCGGAAAACCGGGGATACGCTTTTCGCACTCTTCCAGAATGTCAAAACGGAGCGGAGGAACGGGCTGCCCCGCCTTGAATTTGTAAGCCCCGTGGCTGGTTCCGATGGAGATCGCCAAAGAATCGACGCCGGTTTTTTTCACAAACTCTTCAACCTCTTCCGGCTTTGTATAGGTGGAATGCTCTGCCGAAACTTCGTCCTCTATGCCGGCCAGAACACCCAATTCCGCTTCTACCGAGACATCGAACTGATGGGCATACTCGACGACTTTTTTGGCAAGTGCAATATTCTCTTCGAACGGCAGGTGTGATCCGTCTATCATAACCGATGAAAAACCGCTATCAACACAGGACTTGCACAGCTCAAAGGTGTCGCCATGATCAAGGTGCAGGCAGATCGGGATAGTGGAACCCGCTTCTCGCGCCATCTGCACGGCTCCCATCGCCATGCAGCGAAGCATGGTTTCGTTTGCGTAACTGCGTGCCCCCTTGGAGACCTGGATAATTACCGGTGAGTTAGTTTCGACACAGGCGGTCACAATTGCCTGAAGCTGTTCGAGGTTATTGAAATTGTAGGCAGGAATGGCATATTTCCCAGCCATCGCCTTGCTAAACATTTCTTTCGTGTTGGACAAACCTAATTCACGGTAATGAACCTTCAGCTTTTCCATTTCGTCCCCCTCGGGTGCTTTATTATGTGGGATTCCCCACTGCATTCCGCATGTACGGTTGATACAAATACCACGCAACTATCGTATAATCAAGGTGTAACTGGAATAGATTCTGTTGCCAGAAGCCGGTGACACCACTATACTGGTGTGAGTGATAATGGGAACGTTTGAACTAACCTGGCAAGAGTCCCCGAATCGGTTCATCAGCATGAAAGGGAGGTATTATGAAGCGTCTGGTGTGGTGTATTTTTTCTCTGATTTGGATGGTGGGAGGGTGTAGCCACGTGATGAGTGAGGCGGGTCTTGCCGTTGTTGATCGTTCAATTCCCTATGCCGATATCAAGAAGAATCCGGAAGTGCTGTCGGGAAAAATCGTCCTGGTTGGCGGAGTAATAGCCGGAACTCGCAGTAGCGGTGATGTGATGCAGCTTGAAGTGGCGCAGCTGGAACTGTTTGAGAATGGCGTTCCTGATGAAACATCGACTTCTGCAGGGCGCTTCCTGGCAGTCAGCGGCGACCTGCTCGACCCCCTTTTCTACCATCCCGGCGCACTGGTTACCATCATCGGCGAGATCAAGGGACAAAAGGTTCAGAAACTTGAGGGAGCAGACTATCGTTATCCGCTCATTTCAGCAAAAGAAATCCGCCTGTTCCGACCATCCGACCCTTCTTCAGGCCGCGCTGCAAATCCCTATCAGAACCAGGTTGGAGACGAGAAATTCATGCTCCGGCCTCCGGGTCCGATTGAAGTGGAAACCAGCAAGCCCTAGACCTCCAGCTGGCCACCCAGAGCGGGGAGTCGGCGCGGCTCAAAATGTTCAACACCCCACTCAAGGATATCGCTGCAGGAGCAACCGCCAAGTTCCGGCAGGGGACTCTGGCCGAGAAAACGGAGTACTGCCAGAAGCAGAGACGGCTCCCTTCCGGACACACTGCCCAGTTGCCGGGAAATCAGGTTATTTCGCTTGCTCAGTTTGGCACCATCCGGCCCGGCTACCAGCGGCAAGTGGCAATAGTCAGGCTGCGGAAATCCGAGCAGCCGCTGCAGATATACCTGGCGGGGAGTCGAGGCAAACAGGTCTTCTCCGCGCACCACCTGATTCACACCCGCCAGATAATCATCCACGACAACCGCCAGTTGATATGCAAACTCCCCATCCCCCCGCCTCAGAACAAAATCTCCCGAAACAGCGGGAAGCGCCTGGCAGAGCCGGCTCTTGCGCAGATCGGAGAAACAGATTTCCTCCTCCGGCACTCTGACCCGCCAGGAACGGATGATCGAATCCGCCTTCATCCCCTCTTGGCAGGTACCGGGATACGCAATGCAATCGTCTTCAAGATGGGGGGCTGAAGCGCTGCGGGCAATTTCCTTGCGCGAACAGCCGCAGGGATAGACCACCCCCAGCTGCCGGAGCGATGCAAAAACGCGTTCGTACTCGTCCAGATGCCCGCTCTGGCGCTCAACTTCGCCATCCCAGAACAGGCCGAACGCCTCCAGCGTCCACATGATGTCATCGGCCATTCCGGGCACCTGACGCTGCGTGTCCAGATCATCGAGCCGCAGCAACCAGCGACCGCCGGCATGTTTCGCCATCAGATAGCTCCCAACCGCCGCAACCAGTGAACCGGTATGCAGCGCACCGGTCGGAGATGGCGCAAAGCGGCCGACAACTTGGCGTTCTGAACTGTTGCCCACGGTAAACCCTACAATCAGTTCTCGAAGGAACAGCAGTAGTCCGTGACAACCGGCACTTTCATCAGGAATACCGAATTGACCGGTACGTTGAATGCTTCACCGCCGACCACTTTCAGCCACGCGCTCTCACCTTTCATCTGCCACTCAAGCTCACCTGAAAGGATCTCCATGATCTCCGCAGCCCCGGTTGAGAATTCATATTCTCCGGCCTGCATGACACCGAGCGTTTTCTTGGTGCCGTCGGCAAACAGCACCGTATGGCTGACGACCTGGCCGCCAAAATAGATATTGGCTTTCTTGACAACAGTGACATTAGTAAACTCTGACATTATTCCTCCTCACGGATGATGGTGTGTGACAAATTAAAACCCGCTGGATTGCTCCGGCGGGTTCGTATCGCTGTATGCTTGCCTTAATTTGAAATCAGTTGAATGTGCCGCGAAACAGGTCGGCTTTCCAGGCAACTGTTGTCCGGCCTGATGATGGCGACTCCACCAGTTCGGGGGTGATCGTTGGAAATGCCATCTTGACGCGGCCGTTTTCAACTTCGGCAAAAGCGCGGGCAGATTTGGCCAAGCCATAGACCGTGCCGACCAGAACGCCCGTGGCCGCACCATATGGTATACGATCAATGTGGTCGATCGGCTTCTTCGTAAAAACCATCATAGCCGCCCCGACAAGCCCACCAATGGCAGCACCGTAAAAGGCATCGGTAAAGACCTCTCTAAGAGTATCATCTGCGGCAAAAGCCGAAGTAGCAGTTGATAAAAGCGAAACCATCGTCAGCACCGCGACAAGCTTTCTTAACTGTTTCATAGCGTATCATCCCCATATCATTATTGAATTTTATTTAGAACCATAATTAACATGTAAACGAGTATTCAGTCAAGCCGGTTTTTCACAACTATCTGATAGTATGCACATTATTGGATATTAGCATCGTTCGGGTCAGCATTTTTGCCAACGCCTCTTCTTCATCCCGGCTGTCCACCTCTCCATCGAGGCGCGCCTGAAGCAGGCGATCCTTGATGCGCCGAAACAGGGGGCCTGGCTCAAGGCCCAATCCACGCAGGTCATCTCCATCCAGCGCCGGGGCAACAGAGCGCAACCGGGTCAGATAGAGCGACACGAAGCGCCTGACCTGTTCGCTGCTGGCCCGTGCCGCCAGATAGAGCAGCATCTCCAGGGTAAGGCCGCTGAACCAGGCAAACAGCTCACTGTTGCGCACTTCGGGGGTCTGTTTCAGACGCCGCTTGATCGCATTCAAAGTCGAGAAAACCAGACGTCGCTGAATGCAGAGCCGGGAAGCAAGCCGCCCCGGAATCGCCAGCCGGAGGCAGGCATCGCGAAACTCATCGGGCTTCAACCCATCGCACAATGCCATAAAATATACCTGCCACGGCTCGCACCGGTCCTCCAGATAGAGCAGCCGGAACCAGGCCATCACCTGTCCCGTTTCCTGCAATACCCGCTCCGTGGCCGGCACCAGCTTGAGCGCGGGATGGATAAACGACAGCAGCCCCAATGCAGACATGCGTCCGATGGCCGGGGACGGCTCTTTTTCACGCATGATCTGCACCAGCTCGCTCAGAAGGCGCTCCCCCCCCAGTTTGTCAAGGAGATGCATCCGCACGGCGCTTCGAATCAGGTTTTCAGTATGCGGAGCGATATGAAAACCGAGCCGCTGTTCAAAACGGATCGCCCGGAACACCCGCGTCGGATCCTCGACAAACGACAGGTTGTGCAGCACCCTGACAACCCGCTCCTGAATATCCTGCTGGCCGCCGAAATGATCGGTCAGGTGGCCGAAGCGGTCATTATTGAGGCAGAGCGCCAGGGTATTGACGGTAAAATCACGCCGGTACAGGTCGTGCCGGAGCGAGGCACGCTCCACCGTCGGCAGGGCGCCGGGAGACTCGTAGTATTCAAGGCGGGTGCTGGCTACGTCGATCTTGCGCCCCTCGGACAGCACCAGCACCGCCGTGCCAAATTTCCGGTGACTGCGCACCCTGCCGCCATGGATTTCGGCAAAACGTTCCGCAAAGAATACGCCATCTCCTTCAACGGTTATATCGATATCCAGATTATCAACCCCCAGCATCAGGTCGCGCACAAACCCGCCGACCGCGTAGACCGACAACCCCAACCCGTCACCCACGGCCCCCAGCTTATGCAGGGTCTCACGAATTTCCACCGAGAGCCTCTTGCCGAGCAGTCCGGCAACCGAACGGGTTCGAATCGGAATTTCCAGGGCATCCAGATCATAGAGCGCACCGATCTGCCCTCGACGGCCCCCGTAGATATGACGCATAAGATCGGTCCGGGTCACCGCCCCTGCCAGGTGTGTTCCTACAAAAACCGGGACAAAGCGGCGATTGCCGGTCACCATGTATGACTGGATATCCGCCAGGGGGGTATCAGGCGTTGCCGGGAAGTATTCCGTATGCATGAAGTCCACTACCGGAGAGTCCCCAAGCGCGTGGTGCAGAGCTTTCTCGACGGTCTTGCGCGAAATGACGCCGACCATCATTTCTCCGGCCATAACCGGCATGGCATTGCAATTATAGCGGGTCAAAAACTCCCGAGCTTCGGTAATCGTCACCGAATCGGGCATTGTTTTGACCGGAGTCGACATGATGCCGCCGGCGGTTGCCTCCCCCCTGACTGATCTCTGCAGCAGTTCGTCAAGCCGCTTCAAAACCTGTTTCAGGGACTGATTATGAACGACCGCCGAAGCAGCGGTTGCGTGCCCTCCTCCCTGAAAGCCTTTCATAATTTCACCGGCATTGATTTCAGGGATATGACTGCGAGCGACAAGATAGACATGATCTTCCATGGCGACCGCGATAAACAGGGCGTCCATATTCTCCATATCCCGCATCAGGTGAGCCAGTGAAGCGATATCGCCGATGTAATGATCGCAGGAAGCGTATGCCACTGAAACAACCACACCATTCACCGTGCTGGTTTTAAGGGTCGTCAGCAGCTGTTTCAACAGCCCCATCTGTGACTTGGTCAACTCCGGCGTCAGCGCATCACTGACGACGGTAAGCCGGGCCCCCTGTTCGAGCAGCCAGCCGGCCACGCGGTAATCATCCGGAGTAGCCGAAGCAAACAGTAGCCGCCCGGTGTCTTCGTGGATACCGAGCATGATCAGGGTGGCTTGTTCAGCGGTTAACGAGACACCCTGCTCCATCAGCGAGGCTGCAAGAAGTGTTGAGGCGGAGCCGCAGGATGCGATCGTGCCGCCGGTCGGTAGAATGCTTTCACTCGACACCGGATGATGGTCATAGATATGGATTTCCAGACTGGGACGATCCAGAATTTCCGCGAACCGGCCGATGCGGGCGGCCTGTTGGCAATCAACAATGATCAGGCGGGTGATTTCTTCCAGGTTGATATCTTTGGAACGGGTAAAATGCGGCAGGTATTCCGGATGACGCAGGGCAAAATCGCGTACCCCCTTCTCCTGCGAACCGGGAAACGACAGCAGCGCACCGGGATAGAGCAGAAGCGCCGCCATCATGGCGCCAAGGCAATCAAAGTCCGCATTGGTATGGGTTGTGATAACGTCCATGCTCACCTGAAGCGTGCTGAGATATTCCGCGAAACTAGGAGCCTGTCGGCCTTGAGGTTTTGACCGAATTCAAGTTGAATCCGCTGGTCGATCCTGACCAGCCAACAGATCAGCTTCGATACGCGGA